>JAGOCN010000394.1 GCA_017998735.1 Giesbergeria sp. | reverse complement strand
AGCCGGACAGCCGGACAGCCGGACTCCGCACAGCCCGCGTAAAACCAGTGCGACCGTGGAGCCGGCTTTGCCGGGCCACCGGTAGCGTCCCCCTGAGGGGGAAGACGCGCAGCACCGCAGGGGGCACCTACTTCAACCAGCCGCGTTTCCTGAAATACCACATCGGGCCGAGTGCGCTGGCCAGCATCAGCGCCAGCACATAGGGGTAGCCGAGCGTCCAGTCGAGCTCGGGCATGTACTTGAAGTTCATGCCGTAGATGCTGGCAATCAAGGTGGGTGGCAAGAGCGCCACGCTGGCCACCGAGAAGATCTTGATGATCTTGTTCTGGTTGATGTTGATGAAGCCGACGGTGGCGTCCATCAGGAAGTTGATCTTGTCGAACAGGAACGCGGTGTGGCTGTCGAGCGATTCGATGTCGCGCAGGATCTGCCGCGCTTCCTCGAACTGCTCAGCGTTGAGCATCTTGCTGCGCATCATGAAACTGACCGCGCGGCGCGTGTCCATCATGTTGCGGCGGATGCGGCTGTTCAGGTCTTCGTGGCGCGCAATGGCGCCCAGCACCGCGCCGGCGCGCTCGTCGGTCACATCGCCCGACAGCACCTGGGTGCTGACCTTTTCCAGCGCGTCGTAAATGCCTTCCAGCGTGTCGGCCGAATACTCGGCATCGGCGTCGAACAGCGCCAGCAGCACCTCGCGTGCGTCCTCGATCAGGCCGGGCGCGCGCCGGGCGCGCAGGCGCAGCAGGCGAAACACCGGCACGTCCTCGTCGTGGATCGAGAACAGAACGCCCTTGCTGCGCAGGTCGGGGTTGGTCAGGTTGAGGATGAAGGCCACCCGCACCGAGCGCGGCTCGTCGTGGTCGTCGATCAGGAAGTCGCTGCGGATGTGCAGCTCGCCGTTGTCTTCTTCGTAGAAACGCGCCGACTCCTCAATGTCCTCGTCCATGGCATCGGCCGGAATCGACAGGCCGTAGTACTGGGACACCCAGAGTTTTTCATCGCGCGTGGGCGACTCCAGGTCCACCCAGATGGGCTGGAACTTCGACAGTTCCTCCAGCGACTCGATTTCTTCCTGAAAGAGTCGCCCGTTGTTGAGTGTGAAGATGTTGAGCATGGCTCTGCTGCCTCAGGGGGTCTGGTCGCGGTGGGGTGTGAAAGGGGAGGGCTGCTTTCAGCCTCCGCCTGCAACCGGCCCGGCAACTGAAAGCTACCGACTGGGGCAGGTTTCCATGGTCTTCTTGTCTCCACCAAAAATGTCAACCGGCGATTATGGCACCCGGCTTTGGCGGGGCGGCTGCGCTGCAGCTGCTGCTTGCGCAGGCGCGGCCTGGCAGCACAGCAAAGGCCGGAAACCAGTGGCCAAAGACCCAAGGCCTGACTTTGGCCGGTGCTTCAGCCGCCCGGACCGGCCGCGCTAGGACGCATCGGCTGTTGCGCTGCCCGCCGCTGCAGTGCTGCTACTTCCGCCGCCGGCCAGGGCGCGGGCGCGGCACAGGTCGGCCCAGGCCTGCGCCTTGGCCGGCTGGGCGCGCAGCAGGTACGGGGTGTCGTACCCCACCACCGCAGGCACGCCGGCCACCTGCAGGGTTGCGGTGCGCAGCTGCCCGAGCGGCTCGCTGCGGCCCAGCAGCACCCGCGCTGCGGTGCGGCCCAGCAGCAGCAGCACGGCGGGCTGTACGGCGGCCACTGCGGCCTCCAGCGCCTGCAGGCCGCCGGGCGCGGGCGCTTCGCTGGCCGGCGGCGCGTCCAGCAGGCAGACAAAGGCACGCGGGTGGTGGTGCAGCTGCAGGGCGCGCAGCATGTTCTCCAGCAGGCGGCCCGCGTCGCCGGCCAGCGGGTCGGTGCCGGCGTGCCCTTCGACCACGACCAGCCAGCCCGCGCCCAGCGCCGCCGGCGTGCGCTGCGGGTCGGCGTGGGGAAACAGCGCCTGCGGTGGCTGCAGGCGCCAGCCGCCCGGTGCCAGGGCGGTGTCCGCAGCGGGCGGGTGCGCACTTGGTGGCTGGCGGGTGGCGAGGGGCAAGGCAGCCGGGTGCCGAAGAGGCGCGGCGGGTGTGGCGGTGGCAGAAGGCGCGGCGGGTGTGGCGGTGGCAGAAGGCGCGACTGGCGCGGCGCTGCCGGGGTGTGGTTGCGAATGCGGTTGCGGTTGCGGTTGCGGCAGGGTGCGTTCGCCCGGTGCCAGGCCTGTGCGGGGCGCCGGCCGGGGCACTGCGGCTTCTGCTGCCGGCGCTGTGGTGTCAGGCACCGGCCCTGGCCACCAGACGCGCACGCCCATTTCTTCCAGCATGGCGCGCTGGCGTGCGTCCAGCTGCAGACCGGACGCTCCGGGTGGGCCGCCCGCTGCCGGGTGCGCTTCGGCATCTGTCCGGGCAGCAGGGGCATGGAGGTCGGTGTCCATCACAGCGGCAGGCTCATGACGATGGCGTCCTCGCGGATGCCGCCCTCGGCCGGGTAGTAGCCCTTGCGCATGCCCACCCGGCGAAACCCGCAGGCCTCGTACACGCCTTGCGCGCGCAGGTTGCCCACGCGCACCTCCAGCCACAGCCACTGCGCGTTGCGGCTGCGCGCCCACAGCTGCAAGGCGTCCAGCAGCACCTGCGACCAGCCCTGGCGCTGGAACTCCGGCGCCACCGTGATGTTGAGCAGGTGCACCTCGTCCACGCCCGGCATGGCGACAAAGTAGCCCAGCAGCTGGTCGCCGCCCAGCAGCAGCTGGACCTGGTAGCCATGCGCCAGCGCGTCCTGAAAATTGCCCCGCGTCCAGGGGTGGGCATAGGCGCGCTGCTCCACCGCCATCACGGTGTCCAGGTGCAGCACCGAGCAGCGCTCCAGGCGCGCCTCGGTGGCGGGGCAGGATGCGGGAAACGGGGGGGTGGGCTGTGCGCTCATGGCCGGGGCAGGTCGGTGGCAAGGGAGGTGTCTGCGGCCAGGGCGGCAGCGGCTGCGGCCTTGCTGTCGCGTTCGGCCATGCGCTCGGCGATGGTCTTGGCAACCTTGTCGCGCACATACAGCGG
>JAGOCN010000393.1 GCA_017998735.1 Giesbergeria sp. | reverse complement strand
CCGGCCACCAGCACCATGGCAGGAATCATGCTTGTCCGTGGCATCGGCGTCTCAGCAGTGAAAAGGGCCGGGGGCAGCAGGCACTCTGCCGCCTTTCACCGCCCTGTGCAAATGACTGCAGCACGGGCGAACAAAAAGGCAGGCAGCGCGCCAGGCCGCTTCAGCGCAGGTTGTAGAACGCCTTGCGACCGGGGTAGTGGGCCACTTCACCCAGGTCTTCCTCGATGCGCAGCAGCTGGTTGTACTTGGACATGCGGTCCGAGCGCGACAGCGAACCGGTCTTGATCTGGCCGGCGTTGGTGCCCACCGCAATGTCGGCAATGGTGTTGTCTTCGGTCTCGCCCGAGCGGTGGCTGATGACGGCGGTGTAGCCGGCGCGCTTGGCCATCTCGATGGCGGCAAAGGTTTCGGTCAGCGTGCCGATCTGGTTGATCTTGATGAGGATCGAATTGGCAATGCCCTTATCGATGCCTTCCTGCAGGATCTTGGTGTTGGTGACAAACAGGTCGTCGCCCACCAGCTGCACGTTCTTGCCCAGGCGGTCCGACAAAATTTTCCAGCCGTCCCAGTCGCCCTCGTGCATGCCGTCTTCGATGCTGATGATGGGGTACTTGTCGCACCAGGTGGCCAGCATGTCGGTCCAGGCTTCGGCGCTGAGCGTCAGGCCTTCGCCTGCCAGGTGGTACTGGCCATCCTTGTAGAACTCGCTGGCGGCGCAATCGAGCGCCAGGGCAATCTGCTCGCCAGCGGTGTAGCCGGCCGCTTCGATCGCCTGCAGAATCAGCTGGATGGCGGCTTCGTGGTTTTCCACGCTGGGGGCAAAACCGCCCTCGTCGCCCACGGCGGTGCTGATGCCCTTGTCGTGCAGGATGGTCTTGAGCGCATGGAACACCTCTGCACCCCAGCGCAGGGCTTCGCGAAAGCTCGGTGCGCCCACGGGCACGATCATGAATTCCTGCAAATCAAGCGAGTTGTTGGCGTGTGCACCGCCGTTGATGACGTTCATCATCGGCACCGGCAGCTGCGTGCCGTTCATGCCGCCCAGGTAGCGGTACAGCGGCAGGCCAGCCTCTTCGGCGGCAGCGCGGGCCACGGCCATCGACACCGCCAGCATGGCATTGGCGCCCAGGCGGGCCTTGTTGTCGGTGCCGTCCAGCTCGATCAGTGTGCGGTCCAGAAACGCCTGCTCGGAGGCGTCCAGGCCCAGCACGGATTCGGAGATTTCGGTGTTGATGAACTCCACTGCCTTGAGCACGCCCTTGCCCAGGTAGCGGCTCTTGTCGCCATCGCGCAGCTCGATCGCCTCGCGCGAGCCGGTGGAAGCGCCCGAAGGGACGGACGCACGGCCCATCACGCCCGACTCCAGCAGCACGTCGCATTCCACAGTGGGGTTGCCGCGGCTGTCCAGCACTTCACGGCCTACGATGTCAACAATTGCACTCATGTTTTTCCTTGCAGGGTTAATGAAAAAAAGGCGGAAAAAATTCCGCCGCAGTATCGATACGGTTCAGGTTGCATGTGCCGGCAGCACAGGGCTGCGTTGCACAGACAGCTGCGAATTTTCCAAAGGCAAGGCACGCAGTGCGGCAAATCCGTGTCCGAAATTGCCCATGTGCGTCCCGAACCATGCCTTCAAGGTGCCGAAGGTGACAGCAGGAATGCACTTTGGCATTGCCTTGCAATGCCAAAGTGTGTACCGGCTTTCAGCCACCTGACAGGACACCGGACTGTAGCACTGCACACCTGGCCACGGTACAGTTTGCAGCCGGCTTTCAACCCCCTGGTTGCCTGAGCAGTTGCCCTGGCAACAACGCCCCCAATGCTGCGTTCAGGCAGCAAAGCCATGCTCCAGAAAGCCGTTCTTTTTGGTCACGGTGTCCAGCGCCAGCAGCGTCTCCATCAGTGCACGCATGTGCTTGAGCGGCACGGCGTTGGGGCCGTCGCTCAGGGCATTTGCCGGGTCGGGGTGGGTTTCCATGAACAGGCCCGCCACGCCCACCGCCACGGCGGCGCGTGCCAGCACCGGCACCATCTCGCGCTGGCCGCCGCTGCTGGTGCCCTGTCCGCCGGGCAGCTGCACGCTGTGGGTGGCGTCAAACACCACCGGGGCGCCGGTTTCGCGCAGGATCGCCAGGCTGCGCATGTCGCTGACCAGGTTGTTGTAGCCAAAGCTGGCACCGCGCTCGCAGGCCATGAAGTTGTCTTCGGGAAGGCCCGCATCGCGCGCCGCAGCACGCGCCTTGTCAATGACATTCTTCATGTCGTGCGGTGCCAGAAACTGGCCCTTCTTGATGTTCACCGGCTTGCCCGACTGGGCCACGGCGCGGATGAAATCGGTCTGGCGGCACAGGAAGGCCGGCGTCTGCAGCACGTCCACCACCTTGGCGGCTTCGCGGATGTCGTCTTCGGTGTGCACATCGGTCAGCACCGGCACACCCAGCTCGCGCTTGATGCGGGCCAGGATTTCCAGGCCTTTCTCGCGGCCAGGGCCGCGAAAGCTGGTGCCGGAGGAGCGGTTGGCCTTGTCAAAACTGCTTTTGAAAATGAACGGGATGCCCAGCGCGGAGGTGATTTCCTGCAGCTGGCCGGCCACGTCCATCTGCAGCTGCTCGGACTCGATCACGCAGGGGCCGGCAATCAGGAACAGGCGGTGCTCCAGGCCGATGTCAAAACCGCACAGCTTCATGCCACGGCCTCCTTGCCGGTTTTATCGGCTTTGTCGGTCTTGGGGGTTGCCGGGGCTGCAGGTTGCAAGGCAGCTTGCTGGCGGTCGAGCGCCGCCTTGATGAAGGCGTTGAACAGCGGGTGCCCGTTCCAGGGCGTGGACTTGAACTCGGGGTGGAATTGCACGCCGATGTACCAGGGGTGCACGCTGGGCGGCAGCTCGACGATTTCGGTCAGCTGCTCGCGCTGCGTCAGCGCCGAGATCACCAGGCCTGCCTTGCGCAGCCGGTCCAGGTAATGCACGTTGGCTTCGTAGCGGTGGCGGTGGCGTTCGGTGACCACATCGCCAT
>JAGOCN010000392.1 GCA_017998735.1 Giesbergeria sp. | reverse complement strand
GCCTCGTCCACGGTGGTGGGCACGATGCCGCGAATGTCATAGGCCTTGAAAATGGAGGAATGGACTTGCACGGGCTTGGCCTTCACAAAAAGAGCAGAAACAGGGCTGGCATTGTAGGCATGGCCCAGGGGCTGGCCTGGGTGCCAGAGGCGCCCCGCACAGGCCGGAACGCAGGTCCGGAAACGGCCAGCGGCCCCCGCTTGGCCGTCCTATGATGGCCTGCCATGCGCCCTGCCCACCCTGCCCTTGCCGCCCTGCCCGACGAATCCGACGACTCTGTTGATGCTGTCGATGCCGGTCGCTACCTGGCTTTGAAAGCGCGCGATGCCCGCTTTGACGGGCGGTTTTTCACCGGGGTCACGTCCACCGGCATTTACTGCCGCCCGGTGTGCGCGGTGCGCACGCCCCGGCGCGAGAACTGCCGTTTTTTCACGCTGGCAGCGCAGGCCGAGGCAGCGGGTTTTCGGCCCTGCCTGCGCTGCCGGCCCGAACTGGCGCCGCAGTCGCTGGTGTGGTCGGTGCAGGATGCGCCGGGCATTCTGGTGCACCAGGCCTTGCGCCTGCTGGCCAGCCCCGGCTTCTTGCAGGCACCGGCATCGGCGTCGGATGCCGACACAGGCAGTACCAGCCCCAGCACCGTGGTACGGCTGGCAGCGCGGCTGGGGGTGAGCGACCGGCACCTGCGGCGCATCTTCATGGCAACGCTGGGCGTGTCGCCGCTGCAGTTTCTGCAAACCCGGCGCTTGCTGAGCGCCAAGCAACTGCTGGCCGATACGCAACTGCCGATCACGCAGGTGGCGCTGGCCAGCGGCTTTGCCAGCGTGCGGCGCTTCAACGCAGCCTTTGCGCTGCACTACCGAATGAACCCTTCCACACTGCGCCGGAGCAGCGGCGGCAGCGCCAGCAGGCCTGGCCGCCCTGAACCCTCTGACCGCACTGGTCAACCTGGTGATCCCGCTGATCCAGAGCACTGCAGCCTCTCAGGCGCTGGTGTGCGCCTGGGCTACCGGCCACCGCTGGACGCGGCAGCGCTGCTGGCGTTTTTTGCCCAGCACCCGCTGCCGGCGGTGGAATGCGCCCTGCCCGGCGGCGCGCTGGTGCTGCGCCGCACCTTGCGCCTGGCGCAGGCGGGCATGGTGCACACCGGCTGGCTGAGCATGGAATTCGAGCCCGCGCGCCATTGCCTGCGGCTGCACACCAGCGACAGCCTGCAGCCGGTGCTGCCGCTGGTGATTGCGCGTGTGCGCGCCCTGCTGGACCTGGACGCCGACCCCTGCGCCATCAACGCCGTGCTGCACCCGCATTTTCCGGGCGCGGACGGCCTGCGCGTGCCGGGCGCGCTGGACGGCTTCGAGCTGGCGGTGCGCGCCGTGCTGGGCCAGCAGGTCACGGTGGCGGCGTCCTGCACCTTTGCCCAGCGGCTGGTGGCGCAGTTTGGCGAGCCGGTGGCCACGCCCTGGCCACAGCCCAACCGCCTGTTTCCCACCCCGGCGGTGCTGGCCAGCGCCGACAGCGACACGCTGGGCCAGATGGGCATCGTGCGCCAGCGCCAGGGTGCCATCGTGGCATTGGCGCGGGCGGTGGACAGCGGCGCCCTGGCCTTGCATGGCGGCGCCGATGTGCCCGCCACCCTGGCGCAGCTGTGCCAGCTCCCCGGCATTGGCGACTGGACCGCCCAGTACATTGCCTTGCGCGCGCTGCGCTGGCCGGACGCCTTTCCGGCGGGCGATGTGGCCTTACAGAAATCGCTGGGCGTGCGCGCACACAAAAACCCGGCGCGGGCGGCCCTGCAGGCATCGCTGGCCTGGCAGCCGTGGCGCAGTTATGCGGTCATCCGCACCTGGGCCGGCCACCACGCAGGCCCGCCCGCTGGCGACTGCGCAACCGCCGCAGACGCCGCACAATGTGCAACGCGCCGTGAACTATCAAAATGATAGCTGCTGGCGCAGGCTGCACCTGCGCTGGAGCCTGATTTGGCATAAAGGTGCAGGGTTCTCATCCCTGCACCGGTCTTTGCGCCACAACCGATTCAACCGACCCACAACCCGCCCTTCGCCACCTGTCTTGAGGCCCTGCCATGGCATTGCAATTTCACCCCTCCACGGTGCAGACCTGCACCCCTTCGCCGCTGGGCCTGCTGCGGCTGGCGGCATCGCCGAACGGGCTGGCGGGCGTGTGGTTTGACGGCCAGCGCCACCTGCCGCCCCGGCTCGATGGCGCGGACGCCTGGCCGCACAGCGACGCCCACCCGGTGCTGCAGCAAGCAGTGCAGCAGCTGCAGCAGTACCTGGCCGGCAGCCGCACGCGGTTTGCATTGCCGCTGGACCTGGGCGGCGGCACGCCGTTCCAGCAAGCGGTGTGGCAGGCCCTGCTTGGGATCGGGCATGGCAGCGTGCTGACCTATGGCGCGCTGGCCGCGCAGCTGGGCCGCGCCAGCGCGGTGCGCGCCGTGGCTGCGGCGGTGGGGCGCAACCCGCTCAGTGTGGTGGTGCCCTGCCACCGGGTGCTGGGCGCAGGTGCTCGGCTGACCGGCTATGCCGGCGGGCTGGAACGCAAGGTGCACTTGCTGGCGCTGGAAGGCGTGGGCGACTTTGGCGCGCAGCTGCGGGCCAGGGCCCTGGCTGCAATACCGGGCGCGACAGCAGCCATGCCATTACCGGAAACACCCGAAATCCCTGCAGAAAACGCACCTGCATGAACGCGCCCGAAACCCTGCCCGCCGCACGCTGGCTGCCGGAATTTGCCCTGCTGTCGAGCCTGTGGGGAGCATCGTTCCTGTTCATGCGGCTGGGCGCGTCCGAATTCGGGCCGGTCAGCACGGCGGGCCTGCGCGTGGCGCTGGCGTCGCTGTTTCTGCTGCCCATCCTGGTGCAGCAGGGCCAGTGGCCGGCGCTGCGCCAGCACTGGAAGAAGATTTTTCTGGCCGGCGTGATCAACTCGGCCATTCCCTTTTCTTTGTATGCGTGGGCGGTGCTGCACATCACCACCGGCCTGACCTCCATATTGAACGCCACGGT
>JAGOCN010000391.1 GCA_017998735.1 Giesbergeria sp. | reverse complement strand
GGCTGAAACCGCCCTGCGCCTGAGTGAAGAGCGCTTCCAACTGATCGCCCAAGCAACGTCCGACACGCTGTGGGACTGGGATTTCCGAACCAACCGCATATGGTGGGGCGGGAGCCTGCAGACCATGCTGGGCATTCCACTGGAACAGGACTTTTCCACTCCCGAAGATTTTGTCCGCCTGCTGCACCCTGAAGACCGCGAACGTATCGCCCAATCACTGCGTGCGGCAGTCACCGGAACGGCAACCCATTGGCGCGGCGAATACCGCATTCAGCACAGCGGCGGGCACTACCTGTGGATTCTGGACAGGGGTTTCATCACCCGCGATGCACAAGGCAGATCCCTGCGCATGGTGGGTGGCATGGCCAACATCAGTACGCGCAAGGAAGGTGAACTGGAGGTGCAGCGCGAAGCCCACACGCACGCCGAACTGGTGCATGTGCAGCAGCGCATTTCATCCCTGGACATGGCCCTGCCCGAAGTGCTGATGCTGGTGGCGCAGGCCGCGCAGAAAGCCAGTGGCGCCAGTGGCGCTCTGGTGGAAATGCTAGAAGGCGATGCCCTGGTGTCGCGGGCTTCTGCGGGCCAGATGGTGCGCCCCGTTGGAACGGCACTGCCGCTGCAAGACAGCCTGTTGTGGTCCGACCTGCAATCGGGCCAGCCGGTGCTGTGCAACGACCTCGCAGCCGAGGGCTGGGAAATGGGCAGCGCCTACCAGCGCACGGGGGTGCGTGCAGCATTGGCTGTGCCGCTGCGTGTGAATGGCGAGGTGGTGGGCGCACTCAAGGCCACATCAGAGCACACCGGCGTTTTCAACCAGCGCGACCTGGCACATTTACAGATTCTTTCGGAATCGCTGGGTGCCATGGTGCAGTTGCGCCAGGTGGCCGCGCAACTTCGGGCGTCGGAGCAGCAATACAGACACCTGTTTGATGCACATCCCCAACCCATCTGGGTGTATGTGAAGGACGAAAGCCTGCGCATTCTGGCCGTCAACCAGGCCATGCAAGAACTCTACGGCTACACCGAAGAACAGTTTTTGCGCATGGGCATGCACGACCTGTGGTTACCACAGGACCGTCAGCGTCTGTACGGCGAAATGCAGGCCATGCCGCACGATGCCCCGCGCAACAATGTGCTCTACCGCCATCGCAAGAAAAATGGCGAGGTGATGGACATCGAGGTTTCCTCGCGCGGCATTATTTTCAATGGCATTGCGGCGCGCCAGGTGATGGCAACCAACGTGACTGAGCGCTTGCGCGCACAGCGCGAACTCGCCCGCATGGCACGCGCCCGCCACATGCTCAGCAGTTGCAACGAAACCCTGGTGCGCGCAACCTCCGAAATGGCGTTGCTGCAGTCCGTCTGCCGCATCGTGGTGGAGATTGGCGGCTACGAGCTCGGCTGGGTGGGTTTTGCGCACGACGATGCGCGAAAAACCATCGAAATCGTGGCCCATGCCGGCGACCATACGGACTACCTGCAAACGCTGAATCTCTCCTGGTCAGAAGACACTCCGCAAGGCCTGGGTCCGGCTGGCACCACCGTGCGCACCGGGCTGCCCGTCATCGTGCGCGATGTGCACACAGATCCTTCATTTTCCGGCCTGGCCGAGCGCATGCACGACCTGGGCTTTCATGGCGTGATCGCATTGCCGCTGCACGCAGCACAACACACCTTTGGTCTGCTCTACCTGTACGCCCCTGAAGTGCTGCACATCGGGCCCGAGGAAAGCATCCTGCTGCAAGAGCTGGCCAATGACCTGGCTTTTGGCATCATGAGCCTGCGTGCCCGCAAGGAGCAGCAGCAGTTACAGGCTTCCGTCCTGAAGATGGCGGCGGCGGTGTCTGCCTCGACCGGCACCGAATTTTTTGTGCAGCTGGCACGCAACATGGCGGAGGCCCTGGGAGCCCAAGTGGGCTGCGTGGGTCGGTTGCTGCCCTGCCATGAAGGGGAAAAACAACGCCTGATGACCCTCGCACTGGTCGTCAACGACACCCTGGTGCCCAACGTCGACTACGAAATGGAGCACACGCCCAGCATGGCTTTGCTCTCTCAACGCCAGCATGTGGTAACCCATGACCTCGCCGCGCAATACCCCCTGTCGCCCATCGTGGGAAAACTGCAGGCCGAGGGCTATGCCGGACAACAGCTGTATGACAGTGCAGGCAACCCCACGGGGGTGATTTTTGTACTGTTCCGCCAGCGGCTGACGCAGGCCGATTTTGTCGCCAGCACGCTGCAAATTTTTGCCACGCGCGCCTCGGCAGAAATTGAACGCCAGAGCGCCGATGCCCATATCCGCCACCAGGCCTCGCTCCTGGACAAGGCGCAAGACGCCATCGTGGTGCGTGACCTGAAGAACCGCATCACTTTCTGGAACAAAAGTGCCGAACGCCTGTACGGCTGGCCCCGGCTGGAAGCCCTGGGCCAACCCATCGAAACGCTGCTGTACCGCGACCCGGGTGAATTCAAAAATGCGACCCGCGCCGTGCTGGACAAGGGCGAATGGGCCGGTGAAATCGTGCAATACGACCATAGCGGCCAGGCGATTGATATGGAAGGGCGCTGGACCCTGGTGCCGGGCCAGGACAGTGAGCCGGGTTCGATCCTGGAGATCAACACCGACATCCGCCAGCGCAAAGCCACTGACCGCGAAATCCAGCGTCTGGCTTTCTACGACACCCTGACCGGCCTGCCCAACCGCATGTTGTTGCTCGACCGCATGCAGCAAGCCCTGGGCAACGCGCAGCGCCACCAGCAGGGAGGTGCCCTGCTGTTCATCGACCTGGACAACTTCAAAACCCTGAACGACACCCTGGGCCATGACAAGGGCGATTTATTGCTGCAACAGGTGGCCCAGCGCCTCAATGCCTGCGTGCGCAGCGTGGACACCGTGGCGCGGCTTGGCGGTGACGAGTTCGTGGTCATGCTCGAAGGTCTGGACACCCACCCCGAAAGCTTGGCCCTGGAGGCCCGCCGGGTGGGCGAAAAAGTGCTTGCGTCGCTTTCGGCGCC
>JAGOCN010000390.1 GCA_017998735.1 Giesbergeria sp. | reverse complement strand
CAGCAAAGCCGGCCGCAGATTTGTTCAAGGCAGCGCCCCAACCCGCTGCGGCAGCGCCGGCGCCCGCTGCCCCGGCCGCGCCAACGCCCGCAGAGCCTGGATCGGCTCGGGCGGAGGAGCTGCACCAGGCAGAGGCCAAGGCACCAGGCATGGTGGACCCGCTGCAATGGTGGGGTGCGCTCACCAACCAGTTCCAGCAGCTGGCGGCCAGTGCGATGAAGGATGCTGGCGCCCACAATGCGGCCTTCGAGGCCACGCGCGAGATGGCAACCGGGGCCATGAAGACGGCCACAGACATGGCAGCAAAGATGGCGGCTCAAGGCATGCAGAGCGCTGCGGCTGTCAGTCCCAAAGCCAAGGCCAAGGCTGCGGCGCCCGCATCCGACGCTGGGGACAAACCGGCGGCCAAGCCACGCGCAAGCGCGAAGGCGCCAACGGCCAAGAAGGCCACGGCCTCGCGCGCGCCGCGTTGATCGGGCGGGCCGCGGCATTGGCTGCGGCCTTGCGTCTCCGTCAGGGTGATCCATGAAGCTCTTTCCGAACGCCCATGCCACCCACCCGCAATGGCGCATGGCAGCCGCCATGGTGCTGACCCAGTTGCAGGCCCAGATGGCCCGGCCGCAATATGCCCGCAAGCCCTCGCTGGGCCTGCTCTACATCACCGATCACTACGCTGCAGATGCCGATGCCCTGCTGCGCTATCTGGCGCAGCAACTGCCATGGGTGCTGGATTGGAGCGGCACCGTGGGCATGGGGGTGGCGGGCAACAACGTGGAGTATTTCGACGAGCCTGCGCTCTCACTCATGCTGTGTGACCTGCCGCCCGCGCAGTACCGCGTGTTCTCCGGCGCTGCCCCGCTCAGGCACGCATCCACAGGGGCGGGCGCAACTGCTTTTGCAGCACACACGGCTTTGGTGCACGCCGACGGCCACACCCCTGATCTTGCCGACCTGTTGGTGGAGATGGCTGGCCGCACCACTAGCGGCTACCTGTTCGGTGGCGTGGCAGCCAGCCGCGGCGCCAGCCTGGCTTTTGCGCGGCATGCGGGTCAGGACGGTGCTGTGGGGGGGGTGCTCTCGGGCGGCTTGTCCGGCGTGGCCTTTTCTGACCAGGTGGGGCTGGTTTCGCGGGTCACGCAGGACTGCCAGCCCATCGGGCCGCAGACCGTTGTCACCGAGGCGCGAGGCAACGTGGTGTTGAGCCTGGACGGCCGCCCCGCGCTTGACGTACTGCTGGAGACCCTGGGCGTGCAGCGCAATGGCGCCCCGCAGCCTGCATTGCGTCTGATGCGGCACACGCTGGTCGGCTTGTCCAGCGCTGATGCGCCGGCGCTGCAGGCAACCGGGCATTTTGGCGCCGATACGCGCGTGCGCCACATTGTGGGCCTGGACGTGGAGCGCGGCGCCGTGGCGCTGGCCGAGCGGGTGCAGGTGGGCATGCGCCTGGCGTTCTGCCGGCGGCACATGCATGCCGCGCGGGCAGACCTGACGCGCATCTGCACCGAGATTCGTGACGAGCTTGTGCAAGAGCCGCTGGCGCCACGGATCTCGCAGGCAGGACCATGGCCCGAGCGCCAAATTTGCGGTGCGCTGTATGTCAGCTGCTCTGGCCGGGGCGGGCAACGCTTTGGTGGTCCCAGCGCCGAGCTGCAAACCGTGCGCAGGGCCTTGGGTGACGTGCCGCTGGCGGGCTTCTTCGCCTCGGGTGAAATTGCCGCCCATTGGCTTTACGCCTACGCCGGGTTGCTGACGGTGTTTGTGGCCGCTGCTGCCCAGACATGAGCGTGCCCGCCGATGCCGCGGGCTGTTGCGCTGCGGGACGCCTCAGGGATATACAGCCTCGCCCAGGTTCAGCATCAGGCGGTTAGCCCAGGCAAAAAGCGCGATGGCATGCACGGTGTCCAGGATTTCCAGGTCGCTCAGGCCGGCAGTGCGCAGCGCCGCCAGGTTTGGTGGGCCAAAGCTGCCGGGCGCGCGCGTCAGGGCGGCGCTGGCCTGCACGATGGCGCGCTCGCGCACCGTGGTGCCCGCGCTGTCCGGGTCGGTGAAGACCTGTGCAATCACGTCGTTGCGTTTGGCCAGTTGCTCAAACCTCTGTGCATGCACCGATGCGCAATAGACGCAGCCGTTGATGCGAGAAACCACGGTGGTGGCCAGTTCGCGCTCGGCGCGCGGCAGGCCGCCTGGTGCGTACATGATGGCGTTGAAGGCCTCGGAGCGCTCGGCCAGCACGCGCGGCTGGTGCGCCAGCAGCCGGTAAAAGTCGGAGGTGCGCGCCTTGGGATGGCTGGCGTCCAGCACGGCGTTCTGATCGGCGCTGGCGTTGGCAGGATCGACCACCGGCAGCCAGGCTTTCCAGTCCAGCGTCTCGCTGGTGTAGCCGTTCAGGCGCAATGGTTCACCGGGTGCCGGTAGATTTGCCGGATGGATGAACGGCGCTTCGGCATCGGGTGCGGCGGCGGCGGTGTCATTGCCGGCGCCGGCGGGTGCCAGTGCGCCCAACGCAGCGACCCCGGCAACCAGGCGCGCCTGGTAGGCCGCAAAACCAATCAGCTGAGCCAGCAGCACCACATCTGCTGTTGCCAGACCGGCGGCGGGCAGCGCCATCAGCGCGGCACGGTCGGCCGCAGCGGGCCGCGTTGCCAGCAACTGGGTGAAATGGCGAATCGCTTGCCAGCGCGCCTCCGCCGCAGGTCGGGGCAGCGCTGTCAGTCGGGCCCCATAGTAGTCGGCCAGCTCCGTGACTCCGCTGGCTGCGGCCACCGCATGCGCAATGGCCAGTCGCTCGGCCTGTGACAGGCCGCAGGGCAGGTCGGGTGCCAGCAGCAGGTCTTCGCAGGCCTGAGTGGCGGCAATGGCCTTGGCGCGTTGCTGGCGCGTTGCCAGAGCCTCGGGTTTGTCTTGCAGGTGGGCCAGCAGGGTGATGGTGTCGGTCATGTGGGTGGCGATGCGGGCTGTACGCGTTGGGTAATGTCGGCGGGCGTCCATTCGTCGCCCACCAACTCGGGTTCGGCATAGGTT
>JAGOCN010000389.1 GCA_017998735.1 Giesbergeria sp. | reverse complement strand
CCTGTGTTCGATCAGGTCGGCAATGGTGCCGATCTTCAGGCCATGCTCGGCGGCAAATGCCTGCAGGTCGGGCAGGCGCGCCATGGTGCCGTCGTCCTTCATGATTTCGCAGATCACGGCGGACGCGCTGCAGCCGGCCAGCAGCGCCAGGTCGCAGCCGGCTTCGGTGTGGCCGGCGCGCATCAGCACGCCGCCATCGACCGCCTGCAGCGGAAAGATGTGGCCCGGCTGCACCAGGTCGGTGGCCTGGCTGGCGCCGGCCACGGCCACCTGCACGGTGCGCGCCCGGTCGGCGGCCGAGATGCCGGTGGTCACGCCCTCGGCGGCCTCGATGGACACCGTGAAGGCGGTGCTGTAGACGGTGCCGTTGCGCGCTGCCATGGGCGGCAGGCGCAGGAATTCGCAGCGCTCGCGGGTCAGGGTCAGGCAGATCAGGCCGCGGCCAAAGCGCGCCATGAAATTGATGGCTTCGGGCGTGACATGGTCGGCGGCCAGCACCAGGTCGCCTTCGTTTTCACGGTCTTCTTCATCGACCAGGATGACCATGCGCCCGGCGCGCATTTCGGCCACGATCTCTTGCACCGGCGAGAGCAGTGCGGGGTTCAGGGGGGAGGTCATTAAGGCTTTCGTCGGGGAGGGCCGCAGGAAGCAGGCAGCAGGCAGTGCAGTTTCCCGGCAATGGACAGGGGCCGGCAGCCTGTGCCGGACCTGCCCCAAAGAACATGCCCTGCGGCGCTGCCGCACGGAGAACCGGTGCGCGCAAAGGGCGTCCGGTTCGCAAAATCAGCGATTTTAGTGCAGCCCTGCCGCAAGGCCGGGTGCAACGGGTCTTTGCTGCGTGCCCACAGGTTGCAGCAGCGCCGGCATGCAGGGGTTCAGGGTTCGCCCGGCTGCAGCACCAGGTCCGAGGTCGGGTGCGCCACGCAGGGCAGCACGCAGCCGGCGGCCAGCTCTTCGGCCGACAGCCCCGGCCATGCGATGGCATGGCGCACGCTGCCGCTGACCAAATGGCCAATGCAGGTGCGGCAGGTGCCGTTGCGGCACGAGCTGGGCCAGTCGATACCGCCCTGCTCCAGCGACAGCAGAAGCGGCTGGTCGGGCCAGGCATCGCACTGGGCGCTGCCATCGGCGGTGCGGGCGGTGAAGAACGGCGCGCACAGCGGCGACAAATCGGAAGGGCTGGAAAGGGCGGGCATGGCGTTCAGGGCGCGGTGGAAGGGGCATTGGCGGGCGTGCTGTCCGGCGGCCGGCGCGTGAACACCAGCAGCAGGTTGTTTGCCGGCAGGCGGTGGCGCGCGTCCAGCTGCAGGCCGGCCTGTGCTGCCTGCTGCACCACGTCTTCCAGCCGGCGCAGGCCCCAGGCCGGGTTGCGCTGGCGCAGGCTGGCATCGAACTCCAGGTTGCCGGGCGCGGTCGGCACGCCACCCTCCAGGTACGGGCCGTAGGTGACCAGCAGGCCGTGCGGCGCCAGCGTGCGGGCGGCGCCCCGCACCAGCGCGGCGCAGCAGTCCCAGGGGGCGATGTGCAGCAGGTTGGCGCAGTACACCAGGTCCCAGGGTGCGGGGTTTTCAGCGGGCGCTTCGCCCGGCCAGCGGGCGGCGCGCACGTCCAGCGGCACCGGGGCCAGCACATTGCGCACGCCGGCCTGCGCCGCCCAGGCGGCAATGGATTCGAGGTTGGCCGGGTCGTGGTCGCTGGGCTGCCAGGTCCAGCCGGGCAGGGCAGCGGCAAAACCGGCCACATGCTGGCCGGTGCCGCTGGCCACCTCCAGCGCACGGCCGGTGGCAGGCAGCAGCGCCTGCAGGGTTTGCAGGATGGGCGCCAGGTTGCGCTCTGCCGCCGGGCTGTACTGGGTGCTGACCATGGGCTGGATTTCCGGAGTTGGAAGTTTCAAGGGTAAAAAGTGCCTCTGGCGCAGGCAGGGCTTGCGCTGGCAGCTATGAAAATATGAGCAAAAAGGTGTGGCGTGCACGTTTTGCGGATTGACCCGCCGTTGCGTCGTTGCGCCATTTGCCTGACAAGGCAGCGCCTGAACCACCCAACCTGCACACAGGGGCCTGTCGTAGCCCTGCACGACCAGACCTGACCACCCCGCGTTGCCCCGGCGGCCCGTGCCACATGCCGTGAGCCGCCTGCTGCCTGCCTTCAGGCAGCGACTTTCACGCCCTTCCAGAAGGCATAGCGGCCCCGGATTTCTTCGGCTTCGGGCTTGGGGTCGGCATAGGTCCAGACCGCGTCGGCGTTGAGTTCGCCATTGACCAGCAGCGACTGGTAGGTGGCCTGGCCCTTCCAGGGGCACATGGTCTTGTGGTTGCTGAAGGTGAAGTGGTCGCGCTTGAGGGCGCTTTCGGGAAAGTAGTGGTTGCCTTCAACCAGCACGGTGTCATCGCTCTCGGCAACGACCACGCCATTCCAGGTGGCTTTCATGGGGGACTCCTTGGCTGCAGCCGGGGCTGCGTTGGGTTGTGTATGTGCAAAAAAGGGCTTCAGCGCTTGCTGCGCCTGCGCTGGCAGCTATCAAAACAGGAGTTTCAGCAGGGGCCGGTTTGCCGGGCACAGGCCGCTGGCACCGCAGGGCAGGTGATTGTCACCCGGCCGTGCACTGTCTGCAGGGCAGGGTCGCAGAAAGGAGCCTGCAACAGGGCGTGGGCAGGGACGTGGGCAGGGACGTGGGCAGGGGCGTGCACAGGGGCACAGACAGCAAGCATGTGGCCGCACCCGCCTTCAGTCAAACAGCGCGCCAAACCCGCCTTCCGGCACAAAGCGCTGTTCCCGCATGCACAGCCGCGTGGGGCCGGGCAGGGCGCGCTGGGCAATGGAATGCAGCGCGTCGCCGGGGTAGCAGATGACGCGCCCGCCGGCGGCGTCGTCAAAGGCCTCGGGCAGGATGGTGGGCGGGGGCTGGCGGCGCGCTGCCGCCAGCACGCTGGCCACCTGCGTGTGGCGCGCCAGGTGCGCCAGGGCCATGATCTGCGGCGGGGCCAGGTCCATGCGGCCATCGCGGTACTGCTCCAGCGCCGCGCG
>JAGOCN010000388.1 GCA_017998735.1 Giesbergeria sp. | reverse complement strand
TCGCACACGGTGCGGATGGCCGATTCCAGGTCGTTGACGCGGGTGTGCGACGGCACCCAGCCGCTTTCAATGTGCAGCTCGGCCACGCGCTTGTAGTCGCGCCGGAAAAACGCCACAAAGTTCTGCGCCAGGTATTCCTTGTCCACCTCGGTCAGCGTGCCGACGATGCCGAAGTCGAGCGAAATGTAGCGCCCGAAGGTGGCCGGCTCCAGGCTGACCTGGATGTTGCCCGGGTGCATGTCGGCATGAAAAAACCCGTCGCGAAACACCTGCGTGAAGAAAATAGTGACGCCATCGCGCGCCAGCTTCGGAATGTCCACGCCGGCATCGCGCAGGCGCTGCACCTGGCTGATGGGCACGCCGTTCATGCGCTGCATCACCATCACCTCGGGGTGGCAGAAGTCCCAGTAAATGGTGGGAATCTCCACCAGGTTCAGCCCTTCCATGTTGCGCCGCAGCTGCGCTGCGTTGGCGGCCTCGCGCACCAGGTCCAGCTCGTCGCGCAGGTAGTTGCTGAACTCGGCCACCACCTCGCGGGGTTTGAGGCGCTTGCCGTCGGCCGACAGGCGCTCCAGCCAGCGGGCCATCATGCCCATCAGCTCCAGGTCCTTGTCGATCACTGCCAGCATGCCGGGGCGCAGCACCTTCACCGCCACCTCGTGCAGCTGGCCCTGGCGGTCGCGCAGGGTGGCAAAGTGCACCTGGGCAATCGACGCGCTGGCCACCGGTTTGGGGTCAAAGGCCACAAACACCTCGCCCACCGGGCGCTGGAAGGCGCGCTCGATGGTGGCGATGGCAATGGCAGAGTCAAACGGCGGCACGCGGTCCTGCAGCAGTGCCAGCTCGTCGGCAATGTCGGGTGGCAGCAGGTCGCGCCGGGTGGACAGCACCTGGCCGAACTTCACAAAAATTGGCCCCAGGTGCTCCAGCGCCTCGCGCATGCGCTGGCCGCGTGGCGCCTCCAGGTTGCGCCCCACCGACAAAATGCGCGCTGCCAGGTGCAGCCAGGGCCGCTGGAAACTGGTCAGCACCAGTTCGTCCAGCCCGTAGCGCAGTGCCACCCAGACAATGGTGGCGCCACGGACAAAACCCTTCATGGAAGCGCGTTCCGGTCGCTGCTGTCGCCCGGCACGGTCATCGGGTAGGTGGGCTGCGAAGGCGGCGGGCTGACCGGGCCCATGCGCGCGCTGACAAACTGGCGCAGCGCCTGCGCCGCGCGCCCGGTGATGCTGGCCAGCGTGTGCGCCGGCACGTCGCCCAGCACGCGCGCCAGGTCTTCTTCCACATCCCAGCGCACGTTGTCGGCCAGCCACTGCAGGTCGGCGGCCAGCCGCACATCGCCTTCGATGCGCACGGCCGGGCGCGCGCCGCTCAGCGCGGTCTGCGCCAGCTGCAGGGGCGAGGTCTGCATCACTTCCAGCCGCAGGTGGGCTTCGGCGCCTTCAGGGGCCAGGTCAAACAGGCCGGCCGGCGTGACCTGCAGCGCCAGTGCAAAGCTGCGCCACTGGATGCGCGCCACCTGGCCGCTTTGTTTGGCCATCAGTGCGGTGGCAGCGGGTTCCTGCATCAGCACATGGTTGATGAACAGCACCAAGCGGTGCTGCGTTTCATGCACCAGCCACTGGGGGGGCTGCACCTTGTCCAGCAGCCATGCGGGCGGGGGCGGAGCGGCGGCGGCAATGCGTTCAAATACGCCGCCAAGAAAGGAAAAAGGGGACTGTGTTGCCATAGTCCCCGATTATTCCCGAAGCCGGCGCCGCTGCAGTGCGGCGGGCTTTATTGCAAAGCCTGCACGCCAGCCACCAGCCAGCCGCTGGCACCCGTCTTGGCCTTGGTCATGTTCCAGACTTCGCGGAACGGCGCCGGGCCGCTGGAAGGCTCTTCACGGATCATTCCCGAGAACTCGACGCTGGCCATGTAGGCCGTGCCCAGGTCTTCAATGCCCAGCAGCTGCGCTTCCAGCATCATCACCTCGGTGTGGTTGGGCGCAGCGCCCGTGTGCGACTCGCGCTCGGCCAGCTGGCTGCGGATTTCTTCCAGCATGCCGTCGGTCATCATCGAGCGCAGCGTGGTCACGTCCGAGCGGTCCCAGGCGGCCTGCAGGGTGTGGAAATTGCGCTTGGCCGCTTCAATGAAGCCGTTGGCGTCAAAGCCCTCCGGAACGCCCCAGTTCTGCGAACCGGCCAGTGCCGAGCCAATCATGGAACCACCACCGGCCGTCGGCTGCGCTGCGTCGTAGGCCGTTCCGGCACGCTCCCAGGGGCGCGCCGAAGCATCGTTGCCCACCTTGTCAGGGCTGTAGTTGCGCGGTGTGGCCGCCATGTCGGGCGCAGGCGCTCCGGCACCGGCGCCCTGAAAGGCAAACGGCGCGCCGCCCGCAGGCCGGGCCGCACTGCTGCGCGAACGCATGAACATCTTGAACAGCGCAAACGCGGCCAGCGCCAGCAGCGCAAACATCAGAAACTGGGCAAAACCTTCACCCAGGCCCAGCGAACTGGCCAGCCATGCCAGGCCCAGGCCCGCCGCCAGACCGCCCAGCATGGCGCCCCAGGGTTTCTTGGGTGCAGCAGCAGGTGCTGCCGCCGCAGCCGGCCGGGCCGCCGACGGATTGGCCGCGTTCTGCGCAGGCGTGCCTTGGGCATTGTCCGGCGCCGCATTGCGCTTGGAAACGTTGCCGGACTGCTGCCCAAACGACTTGCCGCCCCCCATGCGCCGTGCGTCCGCATCGGGCGGCAGGATCAGTGCAAAGGCCATCAACAACGCGGGCCAGAATTTTTTCATGTCTTTTTTCTCCTTTAGTCCATCAGCGAACACACCCGACCGGTCATCCGCATATCCATTCATTAGCAAATCGGCTCATCCGCTCACAAATCAATCAGCAGGCGCACCAAAAACCCGTTGCTGAAAAATCAGCACTTGATTCCCACATGCAATGCCACCACGCCGCCCGTCATGTTGTGGTAATCCACATGGCAAAAACCGGCCTGCCGCATCAGCGCCTTCAGCTCTTCCTGCGACGGGTGCATGCG
>JAGOCN010000387.1 GCA_017998735.1 Giesbergeria sp. | reverse complement strand
GTGCTGGTGGACGGGCGCCGCACCAACGCCTGCCTGACGCTGGCGGTGATGAACGAGGGCTGCGACATCACCACCGTCGAAGGCCTGGCGGCCCTGGCACACGCTGACGACCAAGGGCAAGGGCAGGCATCCGACACCGCCCCGGTGCCCGCCGACGGCATTGCCCGCGACCTGCACCCGCTGCAGCAGGCCTTCATGGAGCACGACGCCTTTCAGTGCGGTTACTGCACGCCGGGCCAGCTGTGCTCGGCCGTCGGCCTGATCAACGAAGGCCAGGCGCGCACCGCCGACGAGGTGCGCGAACTGATGAGCGGCAACCTGTGCCGCTGCGGCGCCTACCCGCAGATCGTGCAGGCGGTTTGCCAGGTGGCGCTGGGGCAGGCACCCAGGCCGGGCACATCGGGCGAAGCCGCACACACGGCCGTGGTGGCCGGGACGGTGCCGGCATGACCCCGTTCACCTACTCCCGCGCCGGCAACGGCGCCGACGCCCTGGCCCGGCTGGGCGTTGACAGCGGCAGCGCCCGCGCCGATGGCAGCGGCCGCTTCATTGCCGGCGGCACCAACCTGCTCGACCTGATGAAGGAAAACGTGCTGCGCCCGGCGCGGCTGGTGGACATCAACGGCCTGCCGGGCCTGGACACCATCGAGACCACGCCGGAAGGCGGCCTGCGCCTGGGCGCGCTGGCGCGCAATGCCGACACCGCCTACCACCCGCTGGTGCGCGCCCAGTACCCGCTGGTCACGGCGGCGCTGCTGGCCGGCGCGTCGCCGCAGATCCGCAACCTGGCGACCAACGGCGGCAACCTGCTGCAGCGCACGCGCTGCGTGTACTTTTACGACGTGGGCGTGCCGTGCAACAAGCGCGAGCCCGGCAGCGGCTGCCCAGCGCGTGCTTCCTTGGCGCGCCAGCACGCCATCCTGGGCGCCAGCGAACACTGCATTGCCACGCACCCGTCCGACCTGTGCGTGGCGCTGGCCGCGCTGGAAGCGGTGGTGCAGGTGCGCTCGCCGCGCGGCACCCGCTCCATTGCCTTTGCCGACCTGCACCGCCTGCCCGGCGACCAGCCCGAGCAGGACACCACGCTGTACCCGGACGAGCTGATCGAGCACATCACGCTGCCGCCCGCGCAGGCCTTTGCCGGTCACTCGGTCTACATCAAGGTGCGCGAGCGCGCGTCGTACGCCTTTGCGCTGGTGTCGGCCGCTGCCCTGCTGGACCTGGACGAGGGCGGGCGTGTGCGCGCTGCCCGCATGGCGCTGGGCGGCGTGGCACACAAGCCCTGGCGCCGCGCCGAGGCCGAAGCGCTGCTGGTGGGCCGGCAGGCCCACAGCGACAGCACCGGCCAGGCCTTTGCTGAAGCCGCCGCGCTGCTGCTGGACGGCGCCCAGGCGCAGGGCGAAGGGCCGGGCAGCAACGCCTTCAAGATTCCCATGGCACGGCGGGCCATGGTGCGCGCGCTGCACGAGGCCGTGCGCGGCACCGTCAGCAACACCGGCCCCGACAACCAGGAGAGCGTGCGATGAGCGACACCCCCAACCACAGCCCCAGGAACAGTTCCACTGACAGTTCCAGCGACAGCACCGCCGACAACCTGACCGGCAGCTACAGCGATGCCCGCACCGACCCCATCACCAGTGCCGGCGGCATGGGTCTGGCGGGCGGTGCCCCGCCCGCCACCTTCCACTCGGGCGACCCGCTGCATGACGTGCAGCCCATGGCCGAGGCCGGCACCGGCACGGTGGCGCATGGCGACAGCGTGCGGCGCATCGACGGCCGCGCCAAGGTCACCGGCCATGCGCGCTATGCCGCCGAGCACCAGCCGCCCGACCTGGTTCATGGCGTGGTGGTCAACAGCACCGTGGCGCGCGGCCACATCACGCAGCTGGACCTGCGCGCCGCCCGCGCCGTGCCCGGCGTGCTGGACATCCTGAGCCACCTGCACCGGCCCAAGGTGCGCAAGCTCGACATGTTCTACAAGGACATGACCGCGCCGCCCGGCTCGCCGTTCAAGCCGTTCCACGGCAGCGCGGTGCTCTACAGCGGCCAGCCGGTGGCGCTGGTGCTGGCCGAGACCTTGGAAGCGGCGCGCTGCGCGGCCGCGCTGGTGCGGGTGGAATACGCGCAGGAGGCGCATGCCACCGGCCTGATGGCGCACCTGCAGCAGGCCAGGGCGCCCGGCAAGGTGCGCGCCGGCTACACCCCGCCGCCCAAGCCCAAGGGCGACGCCGATGCCGCGTTCGATGCCGCGCCGGTCAAGGTGGCGGCGCACTACCACAGCGGCGTGGAACACCACAACCCGATGGAAATGCACGCCAGCACCGTGGTGCGCGCCGCCGACGGGCACCTGACGATCTACGACAAGACGCAAAGCTCGCAAAACAGCCGCTGGATGGTCTCGCACGTGTTCGGCCTGTCCAAGGACCGGGTGACGGTGCGCAACCCCTTTGTCGGCGGCGCCTTTGGCTCGGGCCTGCGGCCGCAGTACCAGCTGATCCTGGCGGTGATGGGCGCACTCATGCTCAAGCGTTCGGTGCGCGTGGTGCTGACGCGCCAGCAGATGTTCACCTTCGGCCACCGCCCCGAATGCTGGCAGCACGTCAAGCTGGCGGCCGGCCCGGACGGCAGGCTGCAGGCGCTGGTGCACGAGGCCGTGGCCGAAACCTCGCGCATCGAGGACTACATGGAGGTGGTGGTCAACTGGGGCGCGCTGCTGTACCCGTGCCAGAACATGCGCATGGACTACCAGCTGGTGCCGCTGGACCAGTACAGCCCCATCGACATGCGCGCCCCCGGCGGCGCGCACGGCATGCATGCGCTGGAGGTGGCCATGGACGAGCTGGCCTGCGCGCTGCCCATGGACCCGCTGGCGCTGCGCCTGGCCAACTACAGCGAGCACGACGCGGACGGCCTGCCGTTTTCCAGCAAGGAGCTGCGTGCCTGCTACGCCCAGGGCGCCGAGCGCTTTGGCTGGGCCGGGCGCAGCCCCGAGCCGCGCTCGATGCGCGACGGCCACGAGCTGATCGGCTGGG
>JAGOCN010000386.1 GCA_017998735.1 Giesbergeria sp. | reverse complement strand
GGTTTTGGCTCCTTCCCCCTCGGGGGGAAGGTTGGGATGGGGGCCAGGCGCGCCAGCATCTTGCCGGCATGGGCACGCGAGCGTCGCCGGCCCCCACCCCAACCCTCCCCCGAAAGGGGAGGGAGAAACGTGAGCGTCCGGCGATCCCACATTGACACCCGGCCAAGGCGCAGTAACGATGTCCGCCCGCCCGAGAGCAGGCCTTGCCTAAGCCAGCTGAACAGCCGGCTCAGGCCGGCCGCCAGCGGTGCGCCAGCAGCTCCTCAATGCGGGACGCCGGGTGGCCGTGGATGCGGGCGAGCACGTCGCGCAGGTAGGCCCAGGGGTCGAGCTGATTGAGCTTGGCCGACTGCACCAGGCTCATCACCACGGCGGCGCGCTCGCCGGCCAGTTCACTGCCCACGAACAACCAGTTCTTGGCCCCCAGCTTCCAGGGCTTGATCTGCTGCTCCAAGTGGTTGTTGTCGATGGGCACGGCGCCGTCCTGCAGGTGCAGCGTCAGCGCCTGCCAGTGGTTCAGGCTGTAGTCGATGGCCTGCGCGATGGCGCCGCCGGCCACGCGCTGGCGCTGCAGCTTGAGCCAGGCATGCAGCTCCTGCCACAGCGGCGCGCTCAGGCTCTGGCGGCCCGCGTGCCGTTCTTCGGCGCTCGCATCCACCAACAGGCGCTCGACGTGGTAAATGCGCGCAAAGCGCGTGAGCGCCTCCAACGCCAGCGGGCTGCTACTGGTGCTGGCACGGGCGCTGGCGCCGCGCGTGGTCAGCTCCTCGAACTTGCGCCGCGCGTGGGCTGCGCAGCCGGCGGCCTGCCTGCCGCTGTGCACGGCAGGATCGAGCACCGGGCCGTAGCCCGCATACTGGTCGCACACCAGCGTGCCGCGCCAGGGCGGCTCGGCATACGGCGGCCCCTTGCCGCCCAGGAAGGCCTGTGGGTACTGCGCCCCGCGGCCGGCGCAAAAGTCGTAGATGACACCGGGCGGCCCGCCATCGAGCGTGCTGCGCGCGTAGGCCCACACATAGGCCTTCTTGGTTCTACCCCGGCCGGGATCGAGCAGCGGCACCGGCGTCTCATCGGCGTGCAACACTGCGGCCTGCAGCACGAAGCGTCGGTGGGCCTCGTACAAGGGTTGTAGTGCCGCGGCGCCGGCGCCGGCCCAGGCGGCAAGCGTGGAGCGCGGCGTGTGCACACCACTCCTGGCGTTGATGTCCTCTTGCCGGTAGTACGGCAGGTGATCGGCAAAGCGGCTGATCAGCGTGTGCGCCACCAGGCCGCTTGCCGGGATGCCGCCATCGACCACGTCCGGCTCGGCGGGCTCTTGCACCAGACGGCCCTCGCCCTGGCGCTGGCAGCAGCGGCACACCCACTTGCCGTAGATGTGGCGGTGCACGAAGAACTGCGCCGGGATGATGTCCAGCTTCTCGCTCACGTCCTCGCCCACGCGCTGCATCGGCTGGCCGCAGCCCGCGTTCGGGCAACTCGTGTCGCCCGGCTCGTGACGGTGCTCCACGCGCTGCAGCTGTTCGGGCAGGGCCTGGCGGCGAGGCCGGCGGGGGGCGTCCCTGGGGACTGCAGGGGCTGCGGGTAGCGCCTCTTGCAGGGCGGCCAGTTGCGCCTGCAGGCTCGCTTCGTCCTCGGCCAGGGTCTCGGCGAACAGCGCGCGCTGCTGCGCGTTCATGGCCTCGGTCTTGGCGCCGAACTTCCAGCGCTTGAGGCGCGCGAGCTCCAGGTGCAACTTCTCCAGCCGCGCGTCGCGCCAGGCGATCTCGCGGCTCTTGCGGTCGAGCTCGCGGTCCTTGTGCTCCAGGGCGCGATCCTTGGCCTCGATGTGCTGGCGCAGGCGCTGCAGCAGGGCCACCACTTCGGGCAGCAGCAGCTGCTCGTCGATGGGGGGCAATGCGTGCAGGCCAGGCATGTACCGCATGGTGCGGCATGCGCATGATGTGCGCCATTGGCGCAATCACCGTTGCCAGCAGCGCCCCTGCGGCGCCAAGGATGTGCTCAAGCATGGCGGACGACCTGCAGCTCGGGCAGGCGCTGCCAGGGCAGGCCCACCACGAGGGCCTGGAACTGCTGCGCCGTCAGTGGCAGGGCGGGCGCCGCCGCCGGCGTGCTGACCCAGGCAAAACTGCCGCGATGCAGCCGGCGCGTGGCGCACCACAGGCCAAAGCCGTCGTGCACCAGCAGCTTGATGCGCGTGGCCCGCGCGTTGGCGAACAGCCAGCCGTGGTGGGCCTGCGCGCAGCCCACGGTGTTGACCACAACCGCCAGCAGCCGGTCGGCGCCACAGCGCATGTCCTGCGGCTGCGTGCACAGCCACAATGCGTCCAGGCGGATCATGGGGCACGCTCCTGCATGGGCTGCTGCGTGCCCAGCACCGCGGCGCTCAGTTCGCGCAGCCACTGCGTGCACTGCGCGGCCTGCGTGGCCGGCCAGCGCACCGTGACCTGGTTGGCGCCGCGGCGCAATTCGATCTGGAGCAATTGTGCGCTCGCAGGCTGCGCCAGAGCCGCGGCAGGCCATGGCGCTGCCGCGGCCTCGTGTGGCTTGCCTGGGGCCGACAGGGGGATCGGCACAAACTGCAGAGACGCAGCTGGCTCCACCGCGCCTTGTGGCACTTGCGCCGTCGCATCATCCATGAGGCCGGCGCGCTGCAGGCCCTGGCCACGGCGCCACTTGTGCACCACGTTGGCGTTGAGCCCATGGGCCAGGGCTACTGCCGCCACCGATGCGCCTGGCTGGCGGCATTCGGCCAGCACCTTCGCCTTGAACTGCGCGTCGTGCACTCGCCTCGCGCGAGGTTTGTCTTGGGATTGCATAGGTGTCCACCAAAAAATTGAGGTGGACGCCATCTTTATGGCTGGCGGATCACATGGGAAGGTGGGATGGCTGGACGCTCACACGACATCACCTGCCCGCGCCGCCTGGCGCGCATACACCGGCTGCTGAAAAAACAGGCGCTGCCATTGCAATACTCGGTGTTCCTGTTCACCGGAACGGCCTTGCAACTCGAACGCTGCCTGGCGCAACTGGAGCGCCTCATGGA
>JAGOCN010000385.1 GCA_017998735.1 Giesbergeria sp. | reverse complement strand
GAAAGAAGCCGCGCCCGTTGCCCGAGCACTGCAGCACCATGGCGACGGTGTCCAGCCCCATGGTCTTGAGTTCTGCCACGCTCAACGTGCGCGGGTTTTTCACGCCCTGCACGTCCACCTTCCAGGCATCGCGGTCGGCAACGATGGCAGCGTCAGGCGGGGGCAGGTTGTTGCGCACGAACAGCTGGTTGGTGGGCGTCACCACACTGGTGCCAAAAGCATGGCGGCGTGTCTCCAGCGTGTTGTTGCTGTGCACGATCATGCTGTCGGCGTGCTTCAGGCCTTCCAGGTAGGC
The DNA here is from genome assembly GCA_017998735.1 of Giesbergeria sp. Taxonomy (GTDB): domain Bacteria; phylum Pseudomonadota; class Gammaproteobacteria; order Burkholderiales; family Burkholderiaceae_C; genus Simplicispira. The sequence continues at coordinate 2,754 of JAGOCN010000385.1, read as the reverse complement.
GGGCAGGGGCTTGGCAGCAGCAGCAGCCGCTGCCTGCGCTGCAGCGCCCGATGTCCAGCTGGCCAGACCGACAGCGGCCAGCGCGCTGGCGCTGCCCGTGAGCATGCGCCGGCGCGGCAGTGACGCAGGAGCGATGGCAAGGGTGTTGTTGGAGGAAGTGGAAGAAAGGGTCATCAGAATCTCCTGGATTTTTTCAGTGGGAAAAACAGCGGGTTGCGGAATTGCCATGGGGCAAGGTTGGAAAGGCAGAGGGCCAAAGGAAAAATGCCAAAGGGTTGAAAAAAGGAAAAAAGGGAAGAAAAAGCGGTTGGCAGCAGGGCGGTCCTTTCACTGCGCCGGCGCCATGGGCGGACGCGGTGCTGCTGCAGGCACGGCCGGCTGCGCCAGTTCGCGTTCGGCCACGGCCAGCGCCTGCTTTTTCTGCGCCACCAGCACCAGCGGCTGGCCGGTGCGCCCGGTCACCACCTGCCAGTGCGCATTGCCCCACCAGCCGCTGCCCTGCTGCAGCGGCGCCGGCGCATCAAAGGCAAACACGGTCACCATGCCGCCCTTGTCAAAAAACGTGGTCAGGTGGTAGGCCAGGCGGCCGTCGATCTCGCAGGGCCGCAGCAGCTGCGGGTGGCCGGGCAATGCCTGGTCGGGTGCCAGGCCCAGGTGCTGCAGCAGCGGCGCAGTTTCCATGAAGCGGCCGCGCAGGGTGCGTTCGTGGTATTCGTGCTCGATGGCATCGCGCACCAGCGCCGGCGGGCGCATGGCCAGCACGGCGGCACTGCCGGTGGCCGTCAGCAGCAGCGCTGCCAGGCTGCGCTGCACCGCACGGCGCGCCAGCCAGGGCGTGCGCTGGCGCAGCAGGTGCGCTGGCGGCGGGCCGGGGTCAAAGGCCAGGGCCAGCTCGGCACGGGTGCGCAGGTCAAAAGCGCTGTCCTCGAACGCGGGAAAGGGGCCGTGCAGGGGAGGCTTCATGCCTGTCACACCTTGCGCAGCCGGGGCCGGCCCATGGCCGCTGCAGCCGCTGTTTCCGGAACTGCAGCAGGCGACAGCACTGCCTTGAGTGCTTCGCGGGCACGCGACAGGCGCGACAGCACCGTGCCCGGTGCCACGTCCAGCGCTTCGGCCATCTGCGCCGTGGGCATGTCGTCAAAGTAAAACAGCACCAGCACCTCGCGGTGGATGGGCGCAAGGCGCGCCAGCGCCTTCACCACGTCCAGCTGGTCGTCCAACCCGTCGGCAGGGCTGTGGCTGGCCGTACTACTGGCCCAGGCACTGTCCTCGTCCAGCGCCACGGCCAGCACCGGCTGCGGCGCCATGTGCCTGAAGGCATGGCGCCGCATGATCTGGAACAGCCAGGCCCGCGCCATGGCCGGATCGCGCAGCTGCTTGCGGTGCTTCCAGGCGCTGGTGAAGCAGTCCTGCACCACGTCTTCGGCCAGCGCACGCGATCCCGTCAGCGCCCAGGCACTGCGCATCAGAAACCGGTAGTGCTCTTGCACCCAGTGGTTGTAACGGGACTCCGCTGTCGAGATCGTGTGCATAAGAGCGCAGGATGGGCTGTTTCATTCCCTTGTGGCTGTTTTGGCGTCTCAGTGTTTACCCTTAGTGATGCGTTATGCACGGGTTTTTATAACGATTTCGTGTGGTGCTTCAATGTGGGGTTTTTGTTTTTGTGCTAGAGAATTTTGCAAGCAGAAAGCGGATTTTCTGTGTCTTGTTGTTTCTCTGGCAGGTCTTGTGGTGGGGCTGTAAAAAATCGGTTTCGCAGTGCCACCGCCTGTGTTCGGTCACGCCAGTGCCAGCAAAAAGGCAGCGTGCTGCCTAAGATGCTTGCCATGCCGCCGCCATCCGTTTCTCCCGCCCGCCCTTCCGGTTTCTCTGGCCCGTCCGCGCCTGCGCCGGCCCCGGTGCCACTGCGCCAGGACGCCCGCACCATTGGCCTGGTCGGGCTGGCGCACGGTTCATCGCACTTTTTTCACCTGCTGCTGCCGCCGCTGTTTCCGTGGCTGATTGCCGAGTTCGGTTTCAGCTACTCCGAACTGGGCCTGCTGGTGTCGGTGTTTTTCGTGATTTCGGGCGTGGGGCAGGCGCTGTCGGGCTTTGTGGTGGACCGCGTGGGCGCCCGGCCGGTGATGTTTTTCTCGCTCGCCTGCTTTGCCGTGGCCGGCGTGCTGGCCAGCCTGGCGCAGGGCTACGCCGGGCTGGTGGCCGCGGCCGCGCTGGCCGGGGTGGGCAACGCACCGTTCCACCCGGTGGACTTCACCATTTTGAACAAGCGCGTGTCGGCGCAGCGCCTGGGCCACGGCTTTGCGGTGCATGGCATTTCCGGCAACCTGGGCTGGGCGCTGGCGCCGCTGTTCATGGCCGGCATCACGGCGGCCACCGGGTCGTGGCGCACCGCCTGCCTGTGCGGCGGCCTGCTGGCGCTGGTGGTGCTGGCCACCATGGTCTGGCACCGCGACGCGCTGGACGACCGCCAGGGCGCCTGGGCGCACCAGGGCGCGGGCGCCGCGGCAGCGGCGGCGCTGCCGGTCGAGCACCCGATGGCGTTTTTGCGCCTGCGCTCGGTGTGGCTGTGCTTTTCGTTCTTTTTCTGGACCACCTGCGCGCTCAGCGCCATCCAGAGCTTTGCCAGCCCGGCGCTGCAGAAGATGTACGGGCTGCCGCTGTCGGTCACTTCCATGGTGGTGACCGGCTACATGCTGTTTGGCGCTGCCGGCATGGTGCTGGGTGGTTTTCTGGTGGGGCGCGTGGCGCGGCTGG
>JAGOCN010000384.1 GCA_017998735.1 Giesbergeria sp. | reverse complement strand
GTGGCGCAGATGCTGGTGGCGCACGGCGCCGCGCTGCTGGACGCCGACCAGATGGCGCGCACGGTGACCGGCCCCGAAGGCGCTGCCATGGCCGCCATTGCGCGCGCCTTTGGCGCCGGGCTGGTGGACGCCACCGGCGCCCTGGACCGCGACCGCATGCGCGCCCTGGTTTTTGCGCAGCCCGCAGCGCGCCAGCAGCTTGAAGCCATCGTGCACCCGCTGGTGGCTGAGCTCAGCCGGCAGCGTGCGCAAGACGCCATCGAGGCCGGCCGGCGCCTGCTGGTGTTCGACATTCCCCTGCTGGTGGAAAGCGGCATGCGCCTGCCCGAAATGCATGCCGTGCTGGTGGTGGACTGCCGCCAAGAGACGCAGATCGAACGCGTCATGGCGCGCAACGCACTGCCCAGAGCGGCCATTGAAAGCATCCTTGCGGCGCAGGCCACGCGCGCCGCACGCCGCGCCGCTGCCGATGCAGTGCTGTACAACGATGGCCTGTCGCTGCCGGCGCTGCAGGCACGGGTGGATGCGCTGGTAAAGCGGTTCGGGCTATGATTCAACGCCTTTTCCCGGGCTGAATCCTTGAAATTTTCCGTTTGAACCGATTTGCGCCTGCCACCGGCGGGCTGCCTTCCGATTTTCTGGCCCCTTGCCTGCTTGCACTTCAGAAACCCGGCCACGTGATTCTTTACGAATACCCCTTCAACGAACGCATCCGCACCTACCTGCGGCTGGAGCAGCTGTTTCGCCGGCTGGGCGAGCTCGTGCCGCGCACGCAGCCGCTGGACCACCATTTCGCGCTCACCACGATTTTTGAAATCATGGACGTGTCGGCCCGTGCCGACCTCAAGGCCGATGTGCTGCGCGATCTGGAAAAGCAGAAGCAGTTGCTGGAGGGCTACCGGGGCAACCCGTCCATTTCCGAGCGCGTTCTGAACACCATTTTTGTGCAGCTGGACGATTGCGCCCAGTCGCTGGGCGCCCAGAGCGGCAAGGCCGGGCAGCTGCTGACCGACAACGAATGGCTGATGGGCATTCGCAGCCGCACCGGTATTCCGGGCGGCACCAGCAGCTTTGATCTGCCGGGCTACCATGCCTGGCAGCACCGCACTGCCCCGCTGCGCCAAAAGGCGCTGGAGGAGTGGTCGGAGACGCTGGCCCCGCTGGCCGAATCGGTGCATGTGCTGCTGCAGCTGCTGCGCGATTCGGGGGTGGCGCAAAAGGTGATGGCCGAGCACGGCCAGTTCCAGCAAAACCTGCCTTCCGGGCGCACTTTTCAGCTGCTGCAACTGCGCATCAACCCGGCCCTGCACCTGGTGCCCGAAATCAGCGGCAACCGATTGATGGTGTCGGTCCGGCTGATGGAGCAGCTGGGCGACGGCCAGCTGCAGGCCTGCGATGACGATGCCGCGTTTGAACTGACCTTGTGCGCCTGAACCTGTCCGGCGCCGTTTTCGCATGAGCACCCAGAAAAAACCCCCTCCTTCCGACAGCGGCCTTTCGGTGCCGCTGACCACACCCGATGCCCCGGACGCGCCCGCGCCCCGGATGGTGCGCTGCCCGACCTGCAACGGGCCCAGCGTCTACGGCCCGCAAAACCCCTGGCGTCCGTTCTGCAGCGAGCGCTGCAAGCTGATCGATGTGGGGGCCTGGGCCGACGAGAGCTTCCGCATGCCCACCGAAGCGCCGCCCGACGACGCCCCGCACGGCGATCCCCGGCACCAGGACTGAGTGCAGCCCCGCGCGACGACGGGGCCAGCAAAAACAATTCAGCCGTGCCAAGGGCAGCCCCTCCGTTTTCAGGTCAAATCGGCCTCCAGCGCAAGCACAGCCTGCGCCAGCAGCTATCAAACAGATAGCATCGAAGCGTCAAATGGCTGGCCGCGCTCTTCTGCCAGCCACTGCAGCACCGGCAGTGCGCCCGGCAGGATGGGGCGCACGTCCAGCGGCCATTGCTGCCAGGCCATGGACTGGCCTTCGCGCATCTCAAATTCGCCGGTCCACTGGTCCACCTTGCACCAGTGCAGCCGCACCAGCGCATGCGGGTAGTTGTGCTCGGTGACCTTCCAGGCCTGGGCCGGGCCGATGGTGATGCCAAGTTCTTCGATCAGCTCGCGGCGCAGCGCCTGCTCCACGCTTTCACCGGCCTCGATCTTGCCGCCCGGAAACTCCCAATAGCCTTCGTACGCCTTGCCCGGCGGGCGGGTGGACAGCAGCAGCGCACCGTCGGCGCGCAGCAGGACGCCGACCGCCACTTCGGTGCGCTTGCGCGGCGCAGCGGGCACGGCAGGCGCAGCGGGCAGGGTCGGCTCAGCCACCCTGGCGCCCGGCAAAGTCGCGGGCAAACTGGTAGGCGACACGGCCGCTGCGCGAGCCGCGCTCCAGCGCCCAGACCAGCGCCTGGGGGCGTGCAGCGGCAATGGCAGCGGCGTTCACGCCCAGCGACGACAGCCACTGCGCCACGATGGCCAGGTACTCGTCCTGGCTGAACGGGTAGAAGCTGACCCACAGGCCAAAGCGCTCGGACAGCGAGATTTTTTCCTCGATCACTTCGCCCGGATGCACCTCGCCATCGTCGGTGTGGGTGTAGCTCAGGTTGTCCTTCATGTACTCGGGCAGCAGGTGGCGGCGGTTGCTGGTGGCGTAGACCAGCACATTCGGCGTGGCGGCAGCAATGGAGCCGTCCAGAATGGATTTCAGCGCCTTGTAGCCGGGCTCGCCCTCGTCAAAACTCAGGTCGTCGCAGAACACGATGAATTTTTCCGGCCGGTTTGACACCACGTCCACGATGTCGGGCAAATCGGTCAGGTCGGCCTTGTCCACCTCTATCAGCCGCAGGCCCTGGGGCGCATAGGCCTGCAGACAGGCCTTGATGAGCGACGACTTGCCGGTGCCGCGTGCGCCGGTCAGCAGCACGTTGTTGGCGGTGCGGCCTTCGACAAACTGGCGCGTGTTGCGCTCGATCTTTTCCTTCTGGCCGTCGATTTCCTTCAGGTCGGACAGCTGCATGGCGGCTACGTGGCGCACCGGCTCCAGCGTGCCATGGCCGCTGCTGCGCTTGCGGTAGC
>JAGOCN010000383.1 GCA_017998735.1 Giesbergeria sp. | reverse complement strand
AAATGGCCTCCATCCCAGGTGCAGCCTGCGCTGAAAGCTCATTTTTCAATAGCAAAATACCCTGCGCAGACGGACATTCAGGCCGTGGCAATCCAGCCTTCCAGCGGGTCCAGCGTGGACGGCAGGCCGTACAGCGGGTCGCCGTCGGCATGGGCGCGCTCGGCCCAAGCGGCCTGCAGCAGGCACAAAACAGCGTCCAGGCTGTCGCCGCGTGCGTCGTCGGCCAGGGCGTCGCGCTGCGCATGGCTGAGCTTGAGCTGCAGCCCCAGCCGGGTGCGGCCCTGCTCCAGCGCGGTGACCAGGTCCTTGCGCGCCAGCAGGCGCTCGGGCGTTTGCTGCGCACGCGTGTCGCTTTTGTAACTGCGCCGGCCCAGCACCTCGCGTGCCAGCAGGCCGGGGTAGGCCTCCAGCGCCACGCGTGTGGCATCGCCCGTGTGCAGGCCGGGCAGATGCACGCCGGCGTCCAGCAGCAGCGGCAGCCCGGCGTGCAGCATGTAGGCGACCGGCGGGTTGACCCATTTCATGCTCGGGCTGGAGCCGGCCGGGCCGTCGGTGGCCCGGTGGGCAAACTTGCCGCCCACCGGGCGCGCATCACAAAAGGCGGCAAAGGTGCTGCGGATCTGTTCGCGGGTGAGCGTGCGGTAGTGCGCCATGCAGTCCAGCCATGCCAGCGGCCAGCCCAGCTGCTCGACCAGTTCGCGTGGCAGGCCAAAAGGCAGGTCAAAGCCGCCCACCCAATGGCCCGGCTGCGCCAGCCAGGCGCCCCAGGCGTCCAGCGTGTCAAAGCGCTCCAGCCGCTGCAGCACCACACGGCTGCCGCGCCGCTCGCCCAGCGCCAGCACGATGGGCTTGTGCCGGCCAGGGCTGCTGGAAAAGTCGCAGCCCAGCAGCAAGATGGGTTCAGAAGAGGCTACAGGCATGGCAGGCACGGACGGGCAAAGGCAGACACAGGCGAACGCAGGCCAGGCACAAAAAAAACGGGGCTGGCGCATGGCAAGGCCATGGTGCCAGCCCCGCCTTGCAGGCCGGGAAAACTCAGGAGCGCCCGATGATGGACGCCGTCAGCATCAGCTCTTCGAGCAGCGCGAACGAGGCATTGCCGCCCATGATGTAGGGGTTCAGCTCGGGCGTTTCGGCGTATTTCAGCATGATGGAATGGTTCACCCGGCCCATGTTCACCTGGCCCATGGTCCAGCCGCCAAAGCGGCGCTCGGAAATTTCCTCGAACATCAGCAGCTCCACATTGGTGTGGCGCGCATCGCGCTGGATGTGGCCGTAGAGTTCGCTGACGGCGCTGCGGCCGCCTTCGATGGCCTGCAAAAAGATGCCGTTGCCGTAGCACAGCACCCCGGTGATGCCGCTGGCCGGGTTGTGCTGGCGCGATTGCACCAGGATGGCTTCGATGGCCGCAGGGTCAGGGTTGACGGCGCGGCTGGCGTAGAGCAAACGAACCAGCATGGTCAAGCCTTCCTTCCAGGAATGAGGGTCAAAAATTCGCGCCGCAGGTTCGGGTCTTTCAGAAACACGCCGCGCATCACCGAGTTGAGCATCTTGCTGTCCATTTCGCGCACACCGCGCCAGGACATGCAGAAGTGGCTGGCCTCCATGACGATGGCCAGGCCGTCGGGCTGGGTTTTTTCCATGATCAGGTCGGCCAGCTGCACCACCGCTTCTTCCTGGATCTGCGGGCGCCCCATCACCCAGTCCACCAGGCGTGCGTACTTGGACAGGCCGATCACGTTGGTGTGCTCGTTCGGCAGCACGCCAATCCAGATCTTGCCGATGACCGGGCAGAAATGGTGGCTGCAGGCGCTGCGCACCGTGATCGGGCCAACGATCATCAGCTCGTTCAGCCGTTCGACGTTGGGGAATTCGGTGATCGGGGGCTGGTCCACATAGCGGCCCCGGAACACCTCCTGCAGGTACATCTTGGCCACGCGGCGCGCGGTGTTCTGCGTGTTGTGGTCGCCCTCGGTGTCGATCACCATGCTGTCGAGCACGCCCTGCATCCTGGCCTCGACCTCGTCCAGCAGGGTCTCCAGCTCGCCGGGTTCGATGAACTCGGCAATGTTGTCGTTGGCATGAAAGCGTTTGCGCGATGCGCGCAGCCGTTCGCGGATCTTGACGGAGACGGGCGTTCCTTCGTCGGCCGGAACGGCGCTCGCTTCGGGGGGGATTTCTCTGAGCATGGCAGCATGTTACCAGCGAACATGCCCTGCTCTGCTTTAGGGGTTTTTGCCCTCCAGCCCATGTGCAGCCTGCGCCAGCAGCTATCAATAGCATAGCGCCGGCAAAGCAGTGCAAAAGCTGGCAAGGCGCCAACAAGACGCTGGCAAGGCAGTGGCGCCGCCGCCAGGTGCTGGCCGCAGCGCCTGGGCTGCACTCCTGTGGCTGGCACGCCGCCGGTTTCAGTAGGTCTTGCCGCCCAGCCAGAGCAGCGCCCGCATCAGTCCGAAGGCAATGCGGTCCAGCAGGCGCGTGCGCCACGGCCGCTGCGCAAAGCTGGCGGGCTCGAGCAGGTGGCCGGCGTTTTCCATCGCGTCCACCAGCCGCGTGCGCAGGGTCTGGGCAAAGGCGCTGTCCTCCACCACCACGTTGGCCTCGCGCGCCAGCAGCAGCGACAGCGGGTCCAGGTTGGACGAGCCCACCGTGGCCCAGGCATACGGCGTGCCGGCGTCGATCACCGCCACCTTGGCATGCAGAAAGCTGGGCGCGTACTCGTGGATTTCCACGCCGGCCTGCAGCAGCGCGCCGTACACCGGGCGCGCCGCGTGGTACTGCATGAAGTACTCGTAGCGCCCCTGCAGCAGCAGGCGCACCTGCACGCCGCGCTCGGCCGCCATCAAAAGCGCCCGGCGCAGCTTGCGGCCGGGGACGAAGTAGGCGTTGGCAATGATGATTTCCTCGCGCGCCAGGCCGATGGCGCGCAGATAGGCCTTTTCAATGCGGCTGCGGTTGCGCACGTTGTCGCGCAGCAGCAGCATGGCACGCGGGCGGGTTTCGGCCTTGACCAGGCTGGCGGCCAGCCGCTCGTGCCGGCGGGCCATGCGCGCCTTGCGCAGTTCGCG
>JAGOCN010000382.1 GCA_017998735.1 Giesbergeria sp. | reverse complement strand
GGGCGACGTGAACATCCACGAGGTGTGCGAGCGCGTGCGCACCCTGGTGCTGCTGGAGCACCCGCAGGGCCTGGCCGTGGTGCAGGACTACGACACCTCGATTCCCGAGTTTCGCGGCGACCGCGCGCAGATCATCCAGGCGGTGCTCAACCTGGTGCAGAACGCTGCCCAGGCACTGGCCGGGCGCATGGCGGCGGGGCAGGGTGGCGGCGCCCGCATCACGCTGCGCACCCGCGTGGCGCGGCAGGTGACGCTGGCACGCGAGCGCCACCGGCTGGCACTGCAATTGCATGTGATCGACAACGGCCCGGGCGTGCCCGAGGCGATTCGCGAGCAGATCTTTCACCCGCTGGTGTCGGGCCGCGACGGCGGCACCGGCCTGGGCCTGAGCCTGGCGCAGACCTTTGCACAGCGCCACCACGGCCTGATCGAATGCGACAGCCGGCCGGGCCACACCGATTTCTGCCTGTGGATTCCGCTGCCCTGATTCCCTGCTTCCCTGATTTCTTTGTGTTGGTTGTCCCTGTTCACCCTTGAGCCTGACCGCCTGACCGCCTGCCCACTCGACGATTGCCCACCATGCCGCCCACCATCTGGATAGCCGACGACGACCCTTCCATCCGCTTTGTGCTGGAGCGCGCACTGGCGCGCGAGCAACTGGCCACGCGCAGCTTTGGCAATGCCGCAGAGGTGCTGGACGCGCTGGCCGAGGTGGCGGCGCAAACGGGACTGGCTGCGCACAGCGCGCCGCAGGTGCTGGTCAGCGACATCCGCATGCCGGGCAGCAGCGGGCTGGAGCTGCTGGAGCGCGTGCAGGCGCTGTGCCCCGGCCTGCCGGTCATCATCATGACCGCCTATTCCGACCTCGACAGCGCCGTTGCCGCCTTCCAGCGCGGCGCCTTCGAATACCTGCCCAAGCCCTTTGACGTGCTGCGGGCAGTCGGCCTGGTCCGCCGCGCCCTGCAGGAACGCATCGCCGAGCCCGCCGCGCCCCAGAGCCCGGATGCCGCCCCCGAAATGCTGGGCCAGGCGCGTGCCATGCAGGACGTGTTCCGTGCCATCGGGCGCCTGCGCCAAAGCCAGGTGACGGTGCTGATCACCGGCGAATCGGGCTCGGGCAAGGAACTGGTGGCGCGCGCGCTGCACAAGCATTCGCCCTGCGGGGACGGTCCGTTTGTCGCCATCAACACAGCGGCGATCCCGCGCGACCTGCTCGAATCCGAGCTGTTTGGCCACGAGCGCGGCGCCTTCACCGGCGCACAGGCGCTGCGCCGGGGGCGCTTCGAGCAGGCCGAAGGCGGCACCCTGTTCCTCGATGAAATCGGCGACATGCCGTTCGAGCTGCAGACGCGGCTGCTGCGCGTGCTGTCGGACGGGCAGTTCTACCGCGTCGGCGGCCAGACCAGCGTGCGCTCGCGGGTGCGCGTGGTGGCGGCCACGCACCAGAACCTGGAGCAGCGCGTGCAGGCCGGCACCTTCCGCGAAGACCTGCTGCACCGCCTGAACGTGATCCGCCTGCGCCTGCCGGCGCTGCGCGAGCGCAGCGAAGACGTGCCGGTGCTGGCACGCCATTTTTTGCAGCACAGCGCCCGCCAGCTGGGCGTGGAGCCCAAGCGCATCGGTGACGCTGCGCTGGCGCGGCTGGCGCAGTTCGGCTTTCCGGGCAATGTGCGGCAGCTGGAAAACATTTGCCACTGGCTGACCGTGATGGCGCCGGCGCAGACCATTTCTGAGCACGACCTGCCACCCGAAGTGCTGGCAGTGCCGGCGCAGGCTGCGCTGAACACCGGTCCGGCAGGCTGGCAGGCCACGGACGCTGCTGTGCCAGCCCTGGCGGAAACTGCGCCTGAAGGCAGTGGCGTGACCGCTGGTGCTGGCGCTGGCGCGGATTTAGATGCTGCATTCGGTTCCGGCGCTTTTTCCGCACCGTCTTTTTCCGTACCCAGCCTGGCGCCTGCCGTACCGGCCACCGGCGCAGACTGGAAGCCTGCCCTGGCCGCGCACCTGCAGGCCCTGCTGGCCAGTGGCCATCCGCAGCCCTGGACCGATACCCTGCAGCAGGTGGAAAGCCTGCTGCTGCAGGCAGCGCTGCAGGCCAGCGGTGGCCGGCGCATGGAAGCTGCCCAGCGCCTGGGCATTGGCCGCAACACCGTCACACGCAAATTGCAGGAACTCGGGTTTGATGACAAAAAAATGGACTGAAACAGGCTCTGGCGCATTGTGGGCATGCGCCAGCAGCTATTGAAACAATAGCGTTTTTGCTGCCGCTGCGCGTTGCCCTGTCTGCTGCCGCAGCGCTGCCTGGCAGGCCCGCTGCACGGCCAAAACAGGGCCCGACCGGTGCGCGCTTGTCCTACGGTGCCATGCGCAGCGTGCGCACCCGGGGGAATGCGGGGCACTTCAACAATGGGGTTCTGTGCATTTCCAATGCATTTCCATGTCTTTTCAAGGAGCCCTGCAATGGCAAATCCCGACATTTCCAACAACCCCAACAACCCCAACTCCAACCGCGATCTGCTGACCGACGAGCCAGGCTCGCACCCGGTCGGCACTGGCCTGGGCGCCGTGGCAGGCGGCGCTGCCGGTGGCATGGCTGCAGGCATTCTGGGCGGCCCGGTGGGCATGGCGGTGGGCGGCATTGCCGGCGCCATTGCCGGGGGCCTGGCCGGCAGCACTGCGGCCGAAATGGTCAACCCCACGGCCGAAGACGCCTACTGGCGCGAAAGCTACCTGAACGAGCCCTACTACGAGGGCGGTCGTCAGTACGAGGAATACCGCCCGGCCTACGCCATGGGCTGGACCTCGGCGGCCACCTACCCGGGCGAGTTCGATGCCTACGATGCCGAAATGCAGACCCGGTGGCAAAACGAGCGCGGCAATTCTTCGCTGGACTGGAACACCGCCCGCATTCCTGCCCGTGCGGCCTGGGACCGGGTGCGCACCCCCGCCACCCGCGCTTCGGGCATGGCTGCGGACGGCAGCCTGGCAGGCGAGCAGACCTTGGACAACCAGGAGGTGGTCGATGTGCTGAACGATCTGCTGGAAACCAGCCGCGACGGCGAACAGGGC
>JAGOCN010000381.1 GCA_017998735.1 Giesbergeria sp. | reverse complement strand
GCGGCATGGTCGGTCAGTGCAACAACGCTCTGGCGCCCATCGCCCATCGCCCTTCGCCCTTCGCCCTTCGCCCTTCGCCCTTCGCCCTTCGCCCTTCGCCCTTCGCCCTTCGCCCTTCGCTTTTCGCTTTTCGCTTTTCGCCCATAGCTCATAGCCCCTTGCCTCTTGCCCCTTGCGCTGACAAGGGCGCCGGCACAGCCGCCGCTGTCCGCTCAGCGCGGCTGCAGGTACAGCTGCGCCAGCCGGGCGCGGGCAGGGGCGTTAATGCGCAGCACGCGCTCCAGGTAGTTGTCGATGCCGCCGTGTTCGACTTCCACGCCGTGCAGCGCCACGTCCAGAAAGTCTTCCTGCACGCCCCACAGCACGTCCAGCACTTCCTGCGGCGCCGGGCTGGCAACGCCGCTGGGGCGGCGGTACAGGGCATTGGTCAGCAGGTAGTCCTGCATGACCACCGGGCGCGGCACGCCCAGCGCCAGCAAAATCAGCGCGGCGGCAAAGCCGGTGCGGTCCTTGCCGGCGGTGCAGTGAAAGACGATGGGCGCATCGCTTTCCAGCAGCAGTTCAAACAGCTCGGAAAACCGCGCCGCGTTGTCGTTGATGAAGCTGCGGTAGGTGTCCTGCATCAGGCCCACGGCCTGCTGGGCGGTGATGTACTGGCCGCTGGCCTGCAGCTCCAGCGCGCGCTGGATGACGGTGGGCTCGATGCCCAGCGTGTGCGTGGCCACGCCGGGCAGCGCATACGGCAGCACGCCGCGCTCGTGCGCGCCGCGAAAGTCGGCGGTGCGGGCGATGCCCAGTTGCGCCAGCACCTGCAGGTCCTGCGTGCTGAGCGTGGCCAGGTGGTCGGCGCGGAACAGTTTGCGCCACTGCAGCGCACGCCCTTCGTGACCTGTGTAGCCGCCCAGGTCGCGAAAATTGCTGGCGCCGTCCAGCGCAATCGAGCGCGGCGGTGTGGCGGCAGCGCCCGGCCCGGCAGCCTTGCCAGTGGCGGCACTGCCAGCAAGGGCGCCGGGCATGTCTGCAGGCGCCCAGGCGGGTGCGGCAGCGGTGGAAGAAAAAGGCACATCGGCACGGTCATCGGTCATGGAAAGCGGTCTCGGTCGGGCGGTCTGAAGTCAGACCGGCAAAGGTCTGCAAGGGAAGGCAGACAGGGTAGCCTGCCCGCCGCGCCCTGTCTGTCGGCTGCGGCCATGACCGCGCCCTTGACCGTGCCCGCTGCGCGCCTGCCGGGTCAGGGCTTGCCGGCCACAAAGGCGTTGCGCGCCGACACCGCCAGGTCGGGGTAGTTGGCAAACATACCGTCCATGCCCATGGCCAGGAATTTCTGGAACTCGGGCGCGGCCTGCGCGGCATCGGGCTTGCTGAAGGTCCAGCCGTGCACCTTCATGCCGGCCGCGTGCGCCTGGTCGATGAACGCCTGCGTGACCGGGTAGGTGGCATTGGCAATCGACACGCCCACGCCGGCGCTGTAGCTGGCCACCTCGGGCAAGGCCAGCAGCTTCCAGCCATTGGCACCGGCCACGCGCATGCGCACCGCGCCGCTGCCGTCTTCGGCCACGGCGGCATAGCCCAGCTGCACCAGCGGGTAGGCCAGGGCCTGGGCCTTTTGCTTGGCGCTCAGGCTGCGCAGCGTGTCTTCGCTGAACGACTGCACAAACACCTTGTTGTCGGCGCGGTAGCCGTTGGCTTTGAGCGCCTGCAGGATGGCGTCTTCCATCACCGGGTCGGCCTGCTTGGCTTCGGGGTAAATGCCCACTTCGCGCCCGGTGGCGGTGCTTTGCGCCTTGGCGAGCGTGATGACCTCCTGAAAGGTCGGCACCGCCAGCGGCTGCGCGGCGCCCGGCGTGAAGCCGGGGTAGGTGGTTTTGGCGGTGGCGTTGGCGGGCTGCACGGTCAGCGTCTTGATCTCGGCCAGCGTGAAGTCGGCCACGCGGTAGGCGCCATTGCGCTGGGCAAACAGGCTGGCGACGTTGGTGGTGCGCTGCAGCGTGTCGTCGTGCATGGCGACCAGCTGGTTGTCGCGGGTGAGCTGCAGGTCGGGCTCGATGTAGTCGCTTCCCATGCGCACCGCCAGCTCGTAGCCGGCCAGCGTGTGTTCGGGCAGGTAGCCGCTGGCGCCGCGGTGCGCGATCACCTGCGGGCGCCGGGCATCGGTCGCAGCCGCATCGCCGTTGTCGTTGTCGCTGCAGGCACTGAGCCCGAAGGCGGCAGACAGGCACAGGGCTGCCAGCAAGGCGGGCTGGCGGGTGGTTTGCGTGGAGGGCAGGGTGGTCATCAACATGGCGAGAACCTTTCATGGTGGAGCGGCAGCGGCATCGACATCGACAGCAACAACAACAACAGCAGAAATGAAGGCACTGGCAGGTCTTGCCCGGTGGGGTGGAGCCCCCTGTGCGCCAGCGCAGCGCCAGTGACCCGCCGGGGTCTGCTGGAGTCTTCTGGGCAAGGCGGGCACTGCACAGGATCGTAGTGCGTCCGGCATGGTCGGGCTGGTGTGGAATGGTGCGGGCCATGGTCTGCACAAGGCTGGAGTTGGTGGAAAAAACAAGTGCCTGGTGAGCGACATGCCACAGACAAGGGCATGGCCGCTGGCCTGCAAGCGCAGCGCCCAGCATTGCCTGCGCCGTTCAAGCGCCTTGTCAGGAATAAGCTATTTCAATAGGAAAAAGTGCCTCCAGCCCAGGCGCAGCCTGCGCCAGCAGCTCCTCTTTCAATAGCAAAAGAAAAGCGGATTGCAGATGCAAGACCGGCGGGTCAGCGGGTCAGCGGGCCAGGGCCAGGACCAGAAGCGCTGCTGCATCCCATCCGCCAGCCGCCCTTGTTTCAACCCGTCAAACCACCCCGGCTGCAACCCCGCGCAGCGTGGCGCCCTGGACACCTGCATCTGCTGCCAGCACTGCCTGTTGCCTCGGCGCCAACACCGGCGCCGGCGACACCACATACCCCAGCTGCGCCACAAAACGGCCCGGCCGTGTGCGGTGTGCCAGCAGTGTCAGCTGGCGGCGTGCACGCGTCATGGCCACGTACAGGGTGTTCTGCTCTTCGCCGGGCCGGGTTTGCGGCGCCGGAAAG
>JAGOCN010000380.1 GCA_017998735.1 Giesbergeria sp. | reverse complement strand
AGGTTTTTGACAAAGCGGATCATCCGCGTCTTGTCGTACTTGTCGGTCAGCTGCCCGGCGGTCGCCGAGAACAGCAGAAACGGCAGGATGAACAGTGCGCCAATCACCAGCCCGGCCATGGCCGGCTGCAGCCAGGCCACGCTGAGCTGGTAGGTGACCATGACGGTGAAGGCGAACTTGAACAGGTTGTCGTTGGCCGCTCCCGAAAACTGCGTCCAGAAAAACGGCGCAAAGCGGCGCTGGCGCAGCAGCGCGAACTGGTTCGGGTGTGCGGCCGGGGCCGCAGGGATTGGAACCGGGGCGGAAGGAAGGGCCGGAGGTGCGTCCGCGTGCATGGGTGCTGGCTTTCTGTGGGGTGGAAGGGCGCTGGAATTTTGCGCTGCTGCGGCCGATTGGACGCCGGCAACGCAGGGCCAGCATGCACATTGCAGCGCGAAGGCGGTTCCGCGCTACCACCGGTAGCCTGCAGCGGTACCGGGCAATGCGCCGCCAGCGCTTTTGCCGCGGCGGCAATGGCAACAGCATCGGTTACAGCGCTTGAGAGCGGTTTCAGGCGCGCCGGACACTGGAACACCCGGTGGCCGGAGCTTTGGCTGCAGCCCTGGAATTTTTGATAAAAACAACCTCCAGCGCAGGTGCAGCCTGCGCCAGCAGCTCTTATTTTCATAGCAAAATTCATTTTGTCTGCCGCACGACAACGGCAGTCCGGGCGGGACAGAAATGCGTCAGCGCCGCGCCTGCAGCGGCCGGGGAAAGGTCACCGGGCAGTCGCGGTTTCTCAGGCGGTAGCCCTCGGGCTTGCGCGGCACGTCCAGGTGCAGCATGGGCCCGACCTCTTGCAGAAACTCCATCGCCAGCGCCCGCGTGCGAAACGAGCTTTTGTCCAGCGCACGGCCCAGCACCACCTCGTAGGCATGCTGCAGTTGCGGCAGGGTGAACGGCTCGGGCAGCAGAAAGGCCGGCAGGGACGTGTATTCGACCTTGGAGCGCAGGCGCTCGACGGCCGCCGCAAGAATCTGCGCATGGTCAAAGGCCAGCACCTGCCCGCCCGGCAGGGCCGGCGTGGCGGCTGCGCCTTCCACCGCAAACCAGCCCAGCTGCTGCGCATTGCCGCCCTTTTTGGGCGCCAGCGCTTCCAGCGGCAGTAGCGCGAAATAGACATGGGTGGTGGACCAGCCACGCGGGTCGCGCTCCTGCCCTCCCCAGCTGCCCAGCTGCTCCAGGTAGGGGCTTTGCACGCCGGTCTTGTCCTGCAGCTTGCGCAGCGCGCAGGCGCGCAGGTCCGCGTCCTGCGCCACATCGACAAAGCCGCCGGGCAGCGCCCACTGGCCGGGAAAAGGGTCGGCCGCCGCCGCCGGCCGCTGCACCAGCAGCACCTGCAGGCCGTCCTGCCCCTGGGCAGAAACGCCGATGGTGAAGATCACCACGTCCACCGTCACCAGGGGGCGGACGATGCCGTCCACCGAGGAGGCAAATTCATTTTTCAGGGACATGGGGCATTTCTCGCTAAAAAAACAGTGCACAAAAACTGCAAAGGTGTAGTATCCAACTCTCAATATTGCACAGAACAACTTTAGGAGCATCTTCATGGCCCGGCACCCCCTCACCAGCACCAACAGCCCCTTGCAGATTGCGCAGGTTCTGAGCCCCCCCGCAGGCGGAGGGCGCATCGGCATCACCCTGTGCCCCGGCAAATGGCAGGCGCGTTCCGTGTCCGGCAATTGGCAGCGCGACATGGACACCGACCTGCAGGCCATCCGGCAGTGGGGCGCAGCGGCCGTGGTCACCCTGATGCCGCACGACGAACTGGTTGCGTGCCAGGCCGGGCACATCGGCGCCGCCTGCGAACAGCAGGGCATGGAGTGGTACCACCTGCCCATCCAGGATGTCAATGTGCCCACCCCGGAATTTGAAACCGCCTGGCTGTATGCCGGCCTGCGCCTGCGCGAGCACCTGCGCCAGGGCCGCCATGTGCTGGTGCATTGCCGGGGCGGGCTGGGCCGCAGCGGCACCGTTGCCGCGCGCCTGCTGGCCGAGCTGGGCCGGGAGCCAGACGAGGCAGTGGAGGCAGTGCGCGCCGCCCGGCCCGGTGCCATCGAAACCCTCCAGCAGAAGCAGCATGTGCTGCAAACCGTGCGCCAGCCGGACGGCGGGTCGCACACGGCGCGGGTGCTGGGCTGCATTCTGGGCGGCGCGGTGGGCGATGCCTTTGGCTATGCGGTTGAATTTGACCGCTGGGACCGCATCCGCCAAACCCATGGCCCTGAAGGTCTGCGCGAACCCGTGCCGGACCGCCTGGGCCGGCTGGTGGTCAGCGACGACACGCAGATGACCCTGTTCACGCTGGAGGCACTGACCCTGGCGCTGCCCACGCAGATGCCGCCGCCGTTCACCAAAAATCTGCTGCGGCCCTTCCAGGCGGCCTGCCGGCAGGCCTACCTGCACTGGGGCGACACGCAGGGCGTGAACCTGCCGGGGGGCATGACCGGCAATGGCCCGCTGGCCGAGCTGTGCCGCAGCCCTGCCCTGCGCCAGCAGCGCGCACCGGGCAACACCTGCCTGTCAGCAGTGCGCGCCGGCGCCCTGGGCACCACCGAAAACCCGGTCAACCAGTCCAAGGGCTGCGGCGCGGTCATGCGCACGGCGCCCCTGGGGCTGATCGACACCGACCCGGCCTGCGCCCAGGCGCTGGGCGACGCCGCTGGCGCGCTGACCCATGGCCACCTGGACGGCTGGCTGCCCGGTGGCGTGCTGAGCGCCATGGTGCGCCGGCTGCTGCAGGGCGCGGACATTGCCAGCGCAGCGCAGCACACCCTGCGCCAGCTGGCGCGCCACCCGCACCCCGACCCGGTGGCCGTGCAGCGCTCCGGCACCCTGCGCCTGGCGCAAACCGCGCTGCGGCTGCTGCAGGAAAAAGACCACAGCCGCTACGAGGTGTTCACGCTGCTGGGCGAAGGCTGGACCGGCGACGAAGCCCTGGCCATCGGCCTGTATGCCGCCGGCGCCGCGCACAGTTTTGAAGACGCCGTGCGGCTGGGCGCCAACCACGATGGCGACAGCGACTCGACGGCCTCTA
>JAGOCN010000379.1 GCA_017998735.1 Giesbergeria sp. | reverse complement strand
CTGCGTGCCCGTCAGGCCCGCTTGCGCGCAGATGCGAAACCAACCCTCTATCTTTTCGTTCAGGCCGCCCACGGGCAGCACTTCGCCATGCTGGTTCAGCGCGCCGGTCACGGCGATGTCCTGGCGCAGCGCCAGGCCCGACAGCGAGGACAGCAGCGCATACAGCTCTGCGCAGGAGGCCGAGTCGCCCTCGATGCCGCTGTACTCCTGCTCGAAGACGATGGAGGCGTTCAGCGCCAGCGGCGCCAGGTGGCCGAACAGCGCGCTCAGGTAGCTTTGCAGGATGAGCACGCCCTTGTCGTGGATGGGCCCGGACATCTCCACCTCGCGTTCGATGTTCACCACACCTTCGTGCCCTGCATGGGTGCGCGCGGTGATGCGCACCGGAAACCCGAAGCGGTAGTCGCCCATGTCGATCTGCGTGAGCGCGTTGAGCTGGCCCACGCGCATGCCCTCCAGCGTGATGAGCAGCTCGCCCTCGGCGATTGCCTCGTGCAGCGCCTCCTCGGGCGCGTTGTGGCGCTGGCGTCGGGCGGCCAGGGCCGCTTCCACATCCTCGGCATCGGTTAGTTGCGCCCCGCGTGCGCGCGCCTGGGCGCAACTTTCCACCAGCAGCGCCTCCAGGTTGGCAAAGCGGGCGCTTTGGCGCGCCTGGTCGTCGGCCTCGCGGTGCGTGAACTCCAGCAGGCGTGCCACTGCTGCGGCCGTGCAGTGTGGCAGGCCGCGGCGCGCGCAGGAGCGCGCCAGAAACACGCTGCTGGCATGGTAGGTTTCGTCATTGGCGCGAAACTGCTCGGCAAAGTCCACCTTGACGCGAAAGCGCCGCGCCAGATCGGCGTCGCTATCCTGCAGCAGGTAGTACTCGGCGGCGGAGCCGACGAGCACGATCTTCACCTCCACATCCACCCCCTCGGGTTGCAGTGCCACGGGGGCGCCGCTGCCATGGCCGGCGGCCTGGTCTTCGATGGTCACGCGGTTGCAGCGCAGAAAGCGCCGCAGTCGCTCCCACAGCGGCGCGTCGCCCGCCAGGTCGCGCAAGAACAGCATCAGAAAACCGCCATGCGCGCGCAGCAGGTCGCCGGCGTGGATGCCGGAAAAGTCCGCATACGGTGCATCCTCGCCGGGCTCGTACTGGATATGGCCGAACAGGTTGCGCACCTGCGGGTTGTCCTCGACCACCACCGGCGCGCCTGACAGGCCGGCGTTGTCCACCGCCAGGTTCACCTGGCACAGCGCCAGCAGGTTTGCCAGCTGATCGCTGCGCTCGTTTTCCAGCGCATCCTCGCCCTGGCCAGCCGCTTGGGGCACGAACAAATCGAGGTTGTCCAGCATCTGCTCTTTCACCTGGTCCAGCCAGCGCCCGAGCTTGACCGTGTCCTTGATCTGCTTGCGCAGGCCCTGGCGCATGTCGTCCAGGCCGTGCGTGACCAGCGGCCCTGCGCTTTGGCGCAACAGCTGCGCCAAGGATTCGTCGCGTGTGTGTTCCAGCGGACGCGTGCGGTCGAGAAAGCGCACGATCTCGGCGCGCAGTTCCTGCTCGGACTGCTCGATGGCGCTGCGCTCTGCTGCGCTCAGGCTGCCGGCATCGACTTCGGTCAGGGGCTCCTCGCCGCCGGGGCCGAGCAGGGTGAAGACCATCTGGCCTTCGTCGCGCACCAGTCGAAAGCGCCGCGCGCGGGCAAATTCGGCCAGCTCGTTGAAGGCGCGCGCCTCCTCGCTCTGGTAGCGTTTGGCGATGCGTTCGCTCTCGGTCTTTACGTCCGCTGCGGCCAGGCGCTTCGGGATCTCGGCTTCCAGCAGCCGGCTCCAGGCGGCGACCTGGTCACGCAGCTGGCGCCCCTGGCCGGCGGGCAGGCGCAACGCGCGCGGGCGTTCCGGGGCGTCGAAGTCGTGCAGAAAGCACAGGTCGGGCGGTACGGGGCGGCTGGCGGCGGTCTCATTCATGGCCTGGCGCATCAGCGATGCACGGCCGCTGCCCACCTCGCCAAGCACGAACAGGTGGTAGTCGGGTTGCTGCATTGCCAAGCCAAAGCGTGCGGCGTCAAAGGCGCGCTGCTGGCCTATCCAGGCCAGCGGTTCGCCCACCAGCGCACGCGTGTCGGCAAAGCCCAGCTTCTCTGGCTCGATGCGCAGGCGCAGTTGGGCTGGCGCCAGTTGGGGGCAATGCGTGCTCATGGTCAGGGTTTGGCGCTGGGGCCTGTCCAACCCGCCAGATGGGTTTGTGCGATGCGTGCCAGCGCAGAGATCCACTCGTGGTTGTCGTTCAGGCAGGCAATGTAGGCAAAGCGCTTGCCGCCGGCCTGCACAAAGGCCTCGCGCACTTCCATGTTGATTTCTTCCAGTGTCTCCAGACAGTCGGTGGGAAAGCCAGGGCAGATCACGTCCACGCTGGCCAGGCCTGCGGCCGCGAGGCGCTCCAGCGTGGGCTGGGTGTAGGGCTCAAGCCATTTGGCGCGGCCAAAGCGCGACTGGAATGTCAGTAGCCACGCGTCGTCGGCCAGGCCCAGCGCCTGCGCCAGCAAATGCGCGGTCCTGCGGCACTGGTCGGCATAGGGGTCGCCCAGGCGCACGTTGCGCTCGGGTATGCCGTGAAAGCTCATCACCAGCTTGTCGGCGCGTGCGCCCTCGCGCCGCCAGTGAGCGCGCACGCTGGCGGCCAGGGCGGCGATGTAGTCCGGGTGGTCGTGGTAATCATTCACAAAGCGCAGCTCCGGGAAATGGCGCGCGCCGCCCGTCCAGGCGTTTACGGCATCCGCCACGCTGGCGGTGGTGGTGGCTGAATACTGCGGGTACAGCGGCAGCACCAGCACGCGGCGCACGCCGGCATCCTGCAGGGCCTGCAGCTGCACGGAAATGGCTGGCTGGCCGTAGCGCATGGCGGGCAGCACCTGGGCCTGGACTCCCGCCTCGCCCAGCCAGCCGCGCAGCATCACGGCTTGCTTGCCCGTCCACACCGCCAGGGGGGAGCCTTCGGCCGTCCAGATGCTGGCGTACTTGGCGGCCGATTGCGCCGGGCGCGTGCGCAGGATGATGCCGTGCAGTATCGGCAGCCAGGCGGCGTGCGGTATCTCGACCACGCGCGGGTCGCTCAGAAACTGCGCC
>JAGOCN010000378.1 GCA_017998735.1 Giesbergeria sp. | reverse complement strand
GGCCTGCTGCGGCTGGCGCACGATGGCCAGGCCATCGACCTGGGCACTTTTGAAGCCCTGCCCTTCACGGTGCCACACGATGCCCGCGAGCCGCTGCAGCTGCGCTGCAGCGACGGCGCGGCGCACCTGGCCCTGCTGACCGACCTGGGGCACGCCAGTGCGCATGTGCTGGCGCACCTGGCCGGTGCCCATGCGCTGCTGCTGGAATCCAACCACGACCCGCAGCTGCTGGCGGCGTCCCGCTACCCGTCTTTTCTGAAACGCCGTGTGGGCGGCGACTACGGGCACCTGTCCAATGCCGCAGCAGCCGGCATTCTGCGCGCCGTGCAGCACCCAGGGCTGCAGTGCGTGGTGGCGGCGCACCTGAGCGCGCAAAACAACCACCCTGACCTGGTACGGCCCCTGCTGGCACAGGCCCTGGGGTGGGCGCCAGAACGCATTGGCGTGGCCAGTGCGCTGCAGGGCAGCGACTGGCATGCGGTGGGGCCGTAGGAGCCCGCGCAGCGGTATTGGGGCAACGGTATGGGCAGAGAGCGGCCACTGCAGGAACGCCCACAACCCTGGCCTCGGCCCTCGGACCCGGCTGCGCTGCACACACGCGGGGAGTGCTCCCGGCAATGCAAAAAGCCCCGGCCAGCATGGCACGGGGCTTTTTGCAGGATGGCCGGCTGCAGGGCAGACCGGCCAAAACAGGCGTGAACGCCTGCCCAGGATTACTTGGCTGGCTCGGCGGCTGGCGGGGTGGCAGCGGCAGCAGCAGCGTCGGCGGCAGCCTTGTCGGCAGCGGCCTTGTCAGCGTCGCTGCTGGCGGAAGCAGCGCTGTTGGCAGCGTCGGTGGCGGAATTGGCAGCGTCGGTGGCAGCAGCGCCAGCGGCAGCAGCGTCGGCTGCAGCCGGGGC
Organism: Giesbergeria sp.; assembly: GCA_017998735.1. GTDB lineage: Bacteria > Pseudomonadota > Gammaproteobacteria > Burkholderiales > Burkholderiaceae_C > Simplicispira. The sequence continues at coordinate 2,210 of JAGOCN010000378.1, read as the reverse complement.
AGGTGCAGGCTCGACCACCACGGCAGGCGCTTCCACTGGAGCGGGCACCACCACCACAGGTGGCTCTTCCTTCTTGCCACAAGCGGCCAGGGCGGCAACAGCGATCAACGAAGCCAGAACGAGGGATTTGTTCATTTCAAATATTCCTTGGTAAAAAGACAAAAAAGACAGACTGACAAAATGGATGCCATGACGCCCAGCCTTTTCAGCATGGATTCGTTCTGGCAGGGTGCGCACAGGCGCACACTTGCAACCCAGCCAGCGATTATATTGAGAACAAGTCAATTCTGGCTAACACTGACGCGTGCAGCCAACGGTCTGCGCGCCTGCAGGCGGTGCGGCCAGGCCACACGGGTCTTTGTCCTACAAACCCAGCGTGGTGGCGGCAAAGGCAGGGCTGCTTTTGTTCTGCAGCCATTCGGCCAGATTTTCGTGCAGCAACACCGTGCGCTCGGGCTCCGGGCCGCACACCCCCACACAGCGCAGCGGGTCCAGCCGCTGCATCACCCACGCGGGCGACCACAGGGCGCTGGGCAGGTCGGGGGCCATGCTGCGGGGGCAGGCGCGGCTGGTGACCAGGTGGTCCCAGGTACTGCGCCAGCGCACAAAGCGGGCATGGCGCTGCACCACTTCGCCGTAACCACAGGCCAGCAAAGTCATGCGCCGGCCGCGGCGGGCCCAGGCCTGCAATGATTCTTCCACTGCCCGCTCGCCCAGGGGCCAGTCGGCAAAGTGGGCATCGCACAGGATCAGTTCGGGCCAGCCTTCGCGTGCGGCCGCCGCCAGCGCGTCGCGCACCAGCTGCTGAAAATCAGCGCGCCCGCTGAACCGCCCCTGCAGCAGGCCGCCGCCTTGGGGCTGCGCCGGTGGCGGCGCCTGGAGCGGCCCCAGCGGCAAAGGCACCCCGGGTGCGCCCGCCATGTCACTGCCCCTGTGCGCCGCGCTCGGCCGCATGCGCCCAGCCAGCGCCACACCATTCGGACAGCAGCTCCAGCGCCGCGTCGCTGGCGCGCGCCAGGGCAGTGCGGTCCAAATGGCGCTGGTCGGCCAGCTGGCGCATCAGCACTGCATCGCGGCCGCCTGCACGGTAGCTTTCGCCGTTGATAAAAATGTGGTCGGCGTCGTACAACATGCGGGTGCGCCGGTCCAGGCGCAGCTGCTCCATCAGGCCGCCGTCCGGTTCAGGCTCGAACCAGACGTTGCTTTTGGGCTCGGTCAGGTACTCGCCCAGGGCGCGCTCCACAGCGCGGGGCTGGGCCAGGGCGCGCTCCAGTGCAGCGCGGGCAAAGGTGTGCAGCGCCGCAGGAATTTGCGCTGGCTGCTCCACCGCCGGCTGCTGCGGGTCGCGGTAGAGCAGCGCGCCGCTGCCTTCGGCGTCGTCCTCGTCGGCCAGCCGCACCAGCAGTTCCTGCGCCAGGTCGGTGCGCTCGGGCACGCGAAAACCCACCGAGTACGTCATGCATTCGCCTTCGGCCACGCCGTCGTGCGCCCAGCGCGGCGGCAGGTACAGCAGGTCGCCGGGCTCCAGCACGTACTCTTCTTCGGGCTCGAAATGCGCCAGAATTTTCATGGGCACATCGTCCCGCAGCGTCAGGTCTTTCTGCCGCCCGATGCGCCAGCGCCGCTGGCCATGCGCCTGCAGCAAAAACACATCGTAGCTGTCGAAGTGCGGCCCCACGCCGCCGCCGTCGCTGGCGTAGCTGACCATCAGGTCGTCGAGCCGCGCATCGGGCACAAAACGGAACTGCTGCAGCAGCGCGTGCACCCGGTCGTCGTGCAGGTCCACGCCCTGTACCAGCAGCGTCCACTGGCGCCGCGCCAGGGGCGGCAATGCGCGCCGGGACAGCGGGCCGGACTGCAGCTTCCAGGCATCGCCGTCCAGCTGCTGCACCAGGCGCGACTCGACCCCGTCCTGGCCGGCCAGTGCAAACAGTTCGGTGCGCGGCACCGGCGGCTTGAAGCCAGGAATGGCCTGGCGCACCAGCAAAGGTTTCTTCTGCCAGTGGCGGCGCATGAACTGCGCCGCAGTGATGCCGCCCAGCAGCGCAAGAGGTTGGTCGATGTCCATGGATGGAGCAGGCCTGCCCGGCCCAGGGTGGAAGGTCAAACTGCGACAATTGTCCTATGGAAATAAACGAACAATGCGTGGTGGCCCTGACCTGGACCCTGGAAGACACCCAGGGCGAAGAACTGGACGTGCTCGGCGAGCC
>JAGOCN010000377.1 GCA_017998735.1 Giesbergeria sp. | reverse complement strand
GCGCCAATGGTGATGCCGACCACCATCTGGTTGGCCAGTTTGGCCAGCTGGCCGGCGCCGTGCGGGCCCACATGCGTGGCGCAGCCCAGTGCGGAAAAGACCGGCTGGGCGCGTTCAAAGTCGCTGGCCGCGCCGCCCACCATGATGGCCAGCGTGCCCGCCTCGGCGCCCACAGTACCGCCAGAAACCGGCGCGTCCAGTACCGCCACGCCGCGCTCGCCCAGGCGGTTGGCATGGTCGCGGGCCTCGGCGGGCTGGATGGACGCCATGTCGATGAAAAGGCTGCCTGCGCGCAGGGCGTCGGCCACGCCGGCGTCAAACAGCACCTGTGCCACCGCCGGGCCGTTCTCCAGCAGGCTGATCGTGGTGTCGGCCTGGCCAGCGGCATCGGCCGCATTGTCGTGCACCGTGGCGCCGTCCGCCGCCAGCGCTTCCGCCTTGGCGCGGGTGCGGTTCCAGACATGCACCGTGTGCCCGGCCTGGCACAGGCGCCGGGCCATGGGCAGGCCCATGCGGCCAATGCCGAGCACGGCGATGGAAAGGGGCCTGGCGGCAAGGGCGGCGGTGGTCATGGGCAGTGCTTTTGAAAAGGGAGTGGGAAGAAAACAGCGCCTGCAAAAACGCGCATTTGACAGCAGGCGGAAGCGGGAGAAAACCTGCGCAGGTCAGGGCAGCACTGCCAGGTGCATTGCCCAGGCCAACGCGGATTTGCCACAACCGCGTTGGCGCCGAGGTGCTGCGCAGGCCTGTCAGCGCAGGGTTTCTTTTCTTACATCAAATGCTCGCTGGCGTTTTCTCCACCCAGGATGACGTAATTGACCTTGCGGATGTCCATCAGCTTCTTGCCACCCGAGTAGCTGATGGAGCTTTGCACGTCCTGCTCCATTTCCACCAGCGTCTCGGCCAGCGTGCCCTTGAGGGGCTCCAGGATGCGCTTGCCCTCGACATGGCGGTATTCGCCCTTGTTGAAGTCGGACGCCGAGCCGTAGTACTCCTTGAACAGCTTGCCATCCACTTCCACGGTCTGGCCGGGCGACTCCTCGTGGCCGGCCAGCATCGAGCCGACCATCACCATGGTGGCGCCAAAGCGGATGCTTTTGGCGATGTCGCCATGGTGGCGGATGCCGCCGTCGGCAATGATCGGCTTGGTGGCCACGCGGGCGCACCATTTGAGCGCCGACAGCTGCCAGCCGCCGGTACCAAAGCCGGTCTTGAGCTTGGTGATGCACACCTTGCCGGGGCCAATGCCGACCTTGGTGGCGTCGGCCCCCCAGTTTTCCAGGTCGATGACCGCTTCGGGCGTGCCGACGTTGCCGGCAATCACAAACGATGCGGGCAGCTTTTCCTTCAGGTAGACCAGCATGTCGCGCACCGTGTCGGCATGGCCGTGGGCAATGTCGATGGTGATGAACTCGGGCACCAGGCCGGCGGCGGCCAGCTGGTCCACCGTGGTGTAGTCGTCTTTTTTGACGCCCAGCGAAATCGACGCATAGACACCGCGCGAGCGCATGTCGCGCACAAACTGCACGTTGTCCAGGTCAAAGCGGTGCATGACATAGAAGTAACCGTTTTGCGCCATCCAGACGCAGATGTCTTCGTTGATGACCGTCTTCATGTTGGACGGCACGACCGGCAGGCGAAACGACCGACCGCCCAGCTCCACGCTGGCGTCGCACTCGGCGCGGCTTTCCACGCGGCACTTGCGCGGCAGCAAAAGAATGTTGTCGTAGTCGAAGATTTCCATGAATTTCCAAGCTCCATCGGGGGGGCACAGCAAACCAATTTTTGCTGCGGTGGGCGCTTGGCCTGGCTACCGGTCTGTGTGGGCCGGGCCTGAAAAAGCCCGCCGAACCCTGCACTGCGCAGGCACAAAAAAACCGGGCAGCAAGAAACTTGGGCCCGGTGCGCGATTGTACCCATGCGCCGCAGCCGCACCGCCCTGGGGCCATGCAGCACGCACGGCCAAGGTGCATGGTCTTGCTCGCTGTGCAAACAAGGAAAAATCAAAAATGATAGCTGCTGGCGCAGGCTGCGCCTGCGCTGGAGGCCGATTTGGCACCAAAAGCGCTGCGCAGCACCTGCCCCGGCAGCAGCGCACCCGGCCCAGGCGCGCTTTCAAGGGCGGCGCAATCTCCGGCATGGCAAGAACCGCCGGGTGCGCTTTCTACAATGCAGCATGCTTCCTTCAGACCTGTTTTCCAGCGCAGCCGGCCCTGCCGGCCCTGATAACGCTGCTTCCGAACCTGCCGCGTCCCCTTTGCTGGCACACCTCAACCCCGAGCAGCTGGCCGCTGTCACGCTGCCCGCCGGCCATGCGCTCATCCTGGCCGGCGCCGGTTCGGGCAAGACGCGGGTGCTGACCACGCGCATTGCCTGGCTGCTGCAAAACGGCCATGCCACGCCCGGCAGCATCCTGGCCGTCACCTTCACCAACAAGGCAGCGAAAGAAATGGTGGCGCGCCTGTCGGCCATGCTGCCGGTCAGCGTGCGCGGCATGTGGATTGGCACCTTCCACGGCCTGTGCAACCGGCTGTTGCGCGCACACCACCAGGCGGCCGGCCTGGCGCAGGGGTTCCAGATTCTGGACACACAAGACCAGCTCTCGGCCGTCAAACGCCTGTGCAAGCAGTTCAACGTGGACGACGAACGCTTTCCCCCGAAGCAGGTGCAGTACTTCATCTCGGGCTGCAAGGAAGAGGGCCTGCGCCCCGGCGATGTGCCGGTGGCCGAGCACGATGTGGACGCACAAAAGAAGGTCGAGCTCTACCAGCTCTACGAGGCGCAGTGCCAGCGCGAAGGCGTGGTCGATTTCGGCGAGCTGATGCTGCGCTCCTACGAGCTGCTGCGTGACAACGATCCGCTGCGGGCGCACTACCAGCGCCGCTTTGCGCACATTTTGGTGGACGAGTTCCAGGACACCAACAAGCTGCAGTACGCCTGGCTCAAGCAGCTGGCCGGCGACACCGTGGACGGACGCTTCGAGGCGCGTGGCAGCGTGATTGCCGTGGGCGACGACGACCAGAGCATCTATGCCTTTCGCGGCGCGCGCGTGGGCAACATGCAGGATTTTGTGCGCGAATTTGGCGTGCAGCAGCAGATCAAGCTGGAGCAGAACTACCGCAG
>JAGOCN010000376.1 GCA_017998735.1 Giesbergeria sp. | reverse complement strand
CCTGGTGTTTGCTGGCTGCTGTGGCGCAGCCACGGCGGTCAAACGGCTTCCCTGCCTTGCTTTGTCTGGCTTCTTCTGGCTTCTTCTGGCTTTCAAAATACCGGTAAAAAAGCACTCCAGCGCACGCGCAGCATGCGCCAGCAGCTACTTTTTCAATAGCAAATAACACTGTTTGCCGTTCACAGAGGCAGCTTTGCAGGGGATGCCAGCGCAGGACGGCAAAAACCCTGCCATGTGCTGTGGCATATTTGCGTGCCGCAACAAATATTGTCTAGGCAATTAAATTACCAGCCCATGCCGGACACCCCTTCTCCTTCCCCTTCTTCCAGCGCACCCGACGCCACGCCGGCCTTCTACCTGCCCGGCCAGTACTCGCCGCAGCAAAGCGTGGGCTACCTGATGCGCAAGGTGCTGGGCTCGATCCTGTCGCAGGCCGATGCGCGCCTGGCCATGCACGACGTGACCTATGTGCAGTACCTGCCGCTGTACAAGCTGCTGCACTGCGCGCCTGCCAACGCCACCGTGGCCACGCTGGCACGCGAACTGGAAGTGGACGCCGGCGCCATGACGCGTGCGCTGGACCGGCTGGAGGCCAAGGGCCTGGTACAGCGCGAGCGCTCCACCGCCGACCGGCGCGTGGTGCACCTGACGCTGACCCCTGAGGGCCGCACCGTGGCGGCGCAGGTGCCGGGCGTGCTGGCCGAGGTGCTGAACGGCCATTTGCGCGGCTTCAGCCACGCCGAGTGGCAGCAAATGCTGCAGCTGCTGCAGCGCATGCTGGCCAACGGAGACCTGCTGCGCCCCGGTGCATCGCTTGGTGCAGCACCCGGCGCAATGCCGGAGGCAGTGCCCGGTGCGGCGCCGGCCCCTGCAGTGCCCGACTGAATTCCTTCTTTTTGCTGCCTGGTTTCTCCATGACTTTGAACCCTGTCGATGCCTCTGGCCTGCAGTCCCGGCGTGCGCCCGCTGCCGCCGCTCCGGGCTTCCGCCTGCCGCTGCATGCCCTGGTCATGGCCACCCTGGCGGCGTTGCTGGCCGCCGGTTGTGCGTTACCCGGCCCGGCGCACACGCCCTTGCCACTGACCGCCCCGGCCGCCCTCGGCCTGCCCGCCACGGACACCACCGACGACGCGCTGCCGCCCCCGCAGCGCTGGTGGACGGTGCTGGGCGACCCGCAACTGGACGCCCTGGTCGAGCGTGCGCTGCAGGGCAGCCCCGGCTTGGACGTGACCCGTGCCCGGCAGGCGCGGGCACTGGCGCTGGTGGAAACCAGCCGCAGCGCCAGCGGGCTGCACGGCAGCCTGGGCCTGGACGCCACGCGCCAGCGCTACAGCGCCAACGGCCTGGTGCCGCCGCCGATTGCCGGCAGCACCCGCACCAGCGCCAACCTGCAGGCCAGCCTGGACTGGTCGCCCGACTTTTTTGGCCGCAACGCCGCTGCGCTGGCCGCGTCCATCGGCCAGACACGCGCCGCGCAGGCCGAATCTGCCGCCGCTGCACAAACGCTGGCGCTGCAGGTCAGCCGCGCCTATGTGGCGCTGGCGCGCCTTTTGGCACAGCGCAGCGTGGCCGAGCGCCTGCTGGCGCAGCGCCAGTCGCTGCTGCAGCTCACCCAGGAGCGCACCACGGCCGGCCTGGACAGCCAGGTGGAGCTGACCCAGGCGCAGGCCGCGCTGCCCGATGCACGCACGCAGATCGAGGCGCTGGACGAGCAGATCGCGCTGGCGCGGCGCCTGCTGGCGGTGCTGTGCGGCCAGGCGCCAGAAGCCCAGGCCGCACTGGCGCCGCAGCTGCAGAACCTGGCCCTGGCCGCCATGCCGCAGCAGCTGGGCGCCAACCTGCTGGGCCGCCGGCCCGACGTGGCGGCTGCGCGCTGGCGCGTGGAGGCGGCCGCGCAGGACGTGGCGGTAGCACGCACCGGGTTCTACCCCGACATCCACCTGGGCGCCTTCATTGGCCTCAATGCGCTGGGCCTGGGCAACCTGGTGTCGGCCGGTTCGCGCCAGATCGGCGTGGCACCGGCGCTGCGCCTGCCGCTGTTTGACGGCCCGCGCCTGCGCGCCCAGCTGGCCGGCAGCCAGGCCGAACTGGACACCGCCATTGCCCAGTACAACGGCGCTGTGCTCGATGCCGTCAAGGGCGCGGGCGACGCCCTTGCCTCGGTGCAGTCGATCGAGCGCCAGCAGGCGCTGCAGGCCGAGGCCGCCAGCAAGGCCGAAGCCGCCTACGACTTTGCGCTGCAGCGCTACCGCGCCGGCCTGGGCAACTACCTGGTGGTGCTGAACACCGAAAGCCAGGTGCTGGTGCAGCGCCGCGCCCGGGTCGATCTGCGAGGCCGCGCCCTGGACACCCGCGCAGTGCTGTTGAATGCATTGGGCGGCGGCTGGGACGACAGTGCCCGCACCCCGGCAGGCGACCTGCAAAGCGCGCTTGCCACCGACCCCGTGGCCGCTCTGCGGGCACCTGCGGCAGTGCCCGCCGCCGCCTTGCTGCCTGCTGCTCCGCTCTGACACCAGACAGCCGGGCGCACGCAGCGCCATCGTCCCTGTTTCCCAAATTTCAAAGCCTCTTCGAAAGTCCTGCCATGGCCACCCCTTCTGCCCCTGAAAAAAACCCGGCGCGCCGCCGTGGCCTGACCGTGATTGCTGCCGTGGTGGTGCTGGGCGGCATTGGCTGGGGTGCCTGGCACTGGATGCATGCGCGCAATTTTGAAACCACCGACAACGCCTATGTGGCCGGCAACGTAGTGCAGATCACGCCGCAGGTCGGCGGCACGGTGCTGGCCATCGGTGCCAACGACACCGACTTTGTGCGCGCCGGCCAGGTGCTGGTGCAGCTGGACGCCACCGATGCACGCGTGGCGTTGCAGCAGGCCGAGGCGCAACTCGCCCAGACTGTGCGCGAAGTGCGCACGGTGTACGCCAATAACGCACCGCTGCAGGCGCAGGTCAGCCTGCGCCAGGCCGACCTGGCGCGCGCCCGCGCCGAGGCCACGCGTGCGCAGGACGATGTGAACCGCCGCCGCCCGCTGCTGGCCACCGGCGCGGTCGGCAAGGAAGAATTCCAGCACGCCAGCGCGCAGCTGGCCGCCAGCCAGAGCGCGGTGGCCGCCGCCCAGGCCGCC
>JAGOCN010000375.1 GCA_017998735.1 Giesbergeria sp. | reverse complement strand
CGTTGGCACCGCCGGCAATGGTGATGCCGATTTCCAGCGCACGCTGCTCGGCGTAGGTCAGGTTCACGGCCAGCACATCGCGCTTCTTGTCCAGGCGGATCTGCTCCATCAGTTGCTGGGCGCGGTCGTTCGCATCGTGCAGCCCGGACAGAAAACGCAAAAATGTGTATTTGTAGCCCAGGCTCCAGAGCACGCTGCAGCGCAGGTTTTCAAACACGCTGAGCTTGGGAAAGATGTTGGTGATCTGAAAGCTGCGCGACAGGCCCATGCGGTTGATCTCGAACGGTTTTTTGCCGTCGATGCGCTGGCCGTTCAGCAGCACCTGCCCGCTGCTGGGGCCAAAGCGCCCGCTGATCAGGTTGAACAGCGTCGATTTGCCGGCGCCGTTCGGTCCGATGACTGCCACGCGCTCGCCCTGCCCCACGGCCAGGTTCACGCCACGGATGATTTCCGTCTTGCCGAAGTTCTTGCGCAGGTCGCGCAGCTCCAGTGCCGGCACTGTGTGGTTCTGCACCATGCCTCAACCTCCCTGTCCACTGCGGCGCAGGTCGCGCTCGATGGCTTCCTGAATGTCCTCCCAGCGCAGCACGAAACGGCGCCGGAAGAACTCGAAAATGCCCAGCCCGACCAGCAGCACGGCGCCAGCGCCCAGCCAGCTGCCCGGCGCCTTGGCGTTGAGTTCCATGCCCAGAAAAGACATTTCAGGGCCCATGGCTTCGTTCAGTTGCAGGTGGTAAATCATCTCGACCATGCAGGCGCCGCCCAGCACCGCCACCATGCCGCTGGCGGCCAGCGCGGCGTACAGCGGCAGCACCGGTACCAGCCGGCCAAAGCGCGCCACGCGCAGGTTGATCATGATCAGGCTGGCAATGCCGCCAGGTGCAAACATCACCATGAACAGGAACACGAGGCCCAGGTACAGCAGCCAGGCCTTGGTCAGTTCGGACAGCAGCACCGAGGCCAGCACCAGCAGCACCGCGCCGATGATCGGGCCGAAGAAGAACGTCGCCCCACCCAGGAAGGTGAACAGCAGGTAGCCGCCCGAACGCACCAGGCTCAGGCTGTCGGCGCCGGCAACGATTTCAAAGTTGATGGCCGCCAGGCCGCCGCCGATGCCGGCAAAAAAACCGGCAATGATGAAGGCGAAGTAGCGCACGCGCTGCGTGTTGTAGCCGATGAACTCGACCCGCTCCGGGTTGTCGCGCACCGCGTTCAGGATGCGCCCGAGCGGCGTACCGGTGAAGGCAAACATGGCCGCGGTGCAGACAAAGCAGTACACCGCAATCAGCCAGTACACCTGGATGGCCGGGCCGAAGCTGATGCCCAGGAACGTATTGCCATAGACCCGGTTGGTGGTGATGCCGCCCTCGCCGCCAAAGAACTCGGGAAACATCAGCGCCATGGAGGCCACCAGTTCGCCAATGCCCAGCGTGATCATGGCAAAGGTGGTGCCCGACTTGCGCGTGGTGACAAAGCCCAGCAGCACGGCAAACAGCATGCCGGCCACGCCGCCCACCAGGGGCACCAGCACCAGCGGAATGGGCAGCACGCCGCTGCCGGCCAGGTTCATGGCGTGGATGGCCAGAAAGGAGCCCAGCCCGGTGTAGACCGCATGGCCAAAGCTGAGCATGCCGCCCTGGCCCAGCAGGATGTTGTAGCTCAGGCAGATGATGATCAGGTAGCCGATCTGCGAGAGCATGGTCAGCGCCAGGCTGCTGGTGAACAGCAGGGGCGAGACCACCAGCACCAGCGCAAACAGGCTCCAGATGACCACACGGCCCACATTCCAGGGCTTGAAACGGTAGTGGTGCATGGCGGTGGCGGCAGTGGTGGCGGTGGCCGGCATGGCAGCTTCAGGGTGCAGGGCGGCCGGAGCAATAGGGGTGGAATCGGTGGCATTCATGGCATCAGTCCTCGCGCGTGCCCAGCAGGCCGCGTGGCCGGAAGATCAGCATCAGCACCAGAAACAGGTAGGGCAGGATGGGCGCCACCTGCGACAGCGTGAGTTTGAGCACCGGCCAGCCAAAGGTGCTTTCGGACACCGCCACGCCCAGGCCCTGCAGCGCGGTGGCCAGTGAGTAATCGATGGCCACCGCAAAGGTCTGCACCAGCCCGATGATGAGCGACGCCAGAAAAGCCCCGGCCAGCGAGCCCATGCCGCCCACCACCACCACCACGAAGATGATGGAGCCGACCGCGCCCGCCATGGCCGGCTCGGTCACATAGGTGTTGCCGCCAATCACCCCGGCCAGTCCTGCCAGCGCGCAGCCGCCGCCAAACACCAGCATGAACACGCGCGGCACGTTGTGGCCCAGCGCCTGCACCATTTCCGGGTGCTTGAGCGCGGCCTGGATCACCAGACCGATGCGGGTGCGCGTGAGCAGCAGCCACACCGACACCAGCATGGCCAGCGCCACCAGCATGATGAACGAGCGCGACTTGGGAAACTGCGTGCCGTAGATGGTGAACAGCGGGCCCTGCAGCTGCTCGGGCAGCTGGTAGGGCACGGTCGAGCGGCCCCAGACCAGCTGCACCAGCTCCAGAATCAGGTACGACAGGCCGAAGGTGATCAGCAGTTCGGGCACATGGCCGAACTTGTGCACGCGGCGCAGGCTGTAGCGTTCAAACAGCGCACCCAGCACCCCGATGGCCAGCGGCGCCAGCACCAGCGCCGGCCAGAACCCCACCACCTCCGAAATCGTGTAGGCGAAGTAGGCCCCAAGCATGTAGAAACTGGTGTGCGCGAAGTTGAGCACACCCATCATGCTGAAGATCAGCGTCAGGCCCGAGCTGAGCATGAACAGCAGCAGCCCGTAGCTCACGCCGTTGAGCAGGGAGATGGTGAAGAATTCAGCGTTCATGTCGATGGCATTGGCATTGCGATGGCATTGGCGTTGGAAAGGGCAAGGGGCAAAGGCACCCCTGCCAAGGCAAAAAAAAAGGCCCGCAGCAAGCCGGGCCTGTGCGCTGGTGGCCTGGCCGTTCAGGACGGCCGCTTCATCTGGCAGGACGTGGGGGTGCTGGCCACATAGGGCTCAAAGTACTTCACCGGTGCCAGCGTGTAGCCGGTGTTTTCTGGCGAGTACGGGTACTTGGCCGTGGCCTTTTCCCAGCGCGCGATGTACAGGC
>JAGOCN010000374.1 GCA_017998735.1 Giesbergeria sp. | reverse complement strand
CGCGAGAACTTCGACGCCCGCGAGCTGATGCTGCTGTGGCCAGGCTGGAAGGTTGCGAAGACCGGCACCGGCGTGGTGGAGAACGTTTCGCCCGTGGGCTTTGCCATGGGCCTGCGCGCCCGCATCGACAGCGAGCAGGGTTGGCACAAGAGCCTGTCGAATGTGCCGCTGAATGGCGTGCTGGGCATCACCAAGGACGTGCACTGGGACTTGCAAAGCGCCGACACCGACGCGGGCCTGCTGAACGCCGCCGGCATCACCACGCTGATTCGCTCGCAGGGGTTCCGCTTCTGGGGTTCGCGCACCTGCACGAACGACGAGCTGTTCGTTTTTGAGAGCGCCACCCGCACCGCCCAGGTGCTGGCCGACACCATGGCCGAGGGCCACTTCTGGGCTGTTGACAAGCCGCTGCACCCCAGCCTGGTGAAAGACATTCTGGAAGGCATCAACGCCAAGTTCCGCGAGCTGAAAGCCATGGGCTACATCCTCGACGGCAAGGCCTGGTACGACGAGGAAATCAACGAAACGGCCACGCTGAAAGCCGGAAAGATGACCCTCGATTACGACTACACGCCCGTGCCACCGCTGGAAGACCTGAGTTTTCGCCAGCGCATCACCGACCGCTACTTTGCCGACTTCGCCCTGCGCGTGGGCACCGGCCAGTAAGCACCCAACCGCACCGACTGACTACAGGAGAACACCATGGGACTGCCCCGCAAAATCAAGAACTTCGCCACGTTCGTGGATGGCATCAGCTACCTGGGCGAAATGCCCGAAGTGGCCCTGCCAAAGCTCGCCCGCAAGATGGACGATTACCGCAGCGGGGGCATGAATGCCCCGGTGAAAGCGGACTTCGGCATGGAAGGCATGGAGGCCGAGCTGACGGCCGCCGGCTACATGAAAGACCTGTTCACCAAGTGGGGCGCGCTGCGCCACGACGCGGTGCTGCTGCGCTTTGCCGGCGCCCTGCAGTCCGACGACAGCGAGGGCGTGGACGCGCTCGAAGTGGTGATGCGCGGCCGTATCTCTGAAATCGACCCTGGCAGCGCCAAGGCCGGCGAAGGCACCGAGCTGAAATACAAGTTCGCCCTGAGCTACTACAAGCTGACGATCAACGGCGAAACCCTGATCGAAATCGACGTGGTGAACATGGTGGAGACCGTGAACGGCACCGACCGGCTGGCCGAGGTGCGCGCCGCCCTGGGCGTGTAACGACCGCACCGCCCCACAACACCACCACCCCGCAGCGGCCCAGGCCTGGGCCGCGCCCCCTCCCCTTCGAGAGATTCAAGACCATGATCGACCCAACCACCACCGCCGCAGAAACCAAGGCCGCCGAAGGCGTGACCCTGGACACCCCCATCAAGCGCGGCGACCAGACCATCACCCGCGTGCAGGTGCGCAAGCCCAACGCCGGCGCACTGCGCGGCCTGTCCCTGGTGGAAGTGCTGCAGATGAACGTGACAGCGCTGCAAACCCTGCTGCCCCGCGTGACCGAGCCGCCCCTGCTGAAAAACGAAGTGGCCAACATGGACCCGGCCGACCTTGTGGCGCTGGGCACGGAGGTGGTTGCTTTTTTGGTGCCGAAGGCGCAGCGGGAGGCATTCCAGCCCGAGTAGAGGACGCCATGGCCGACCTGGCCCTGGTGTTCCATTGGCGGCCGGCCGACATGGACCCCATGGCGGTGGGCGAGCTGATGACCTGGCGAGAGCGGGCGCGCGAGCGCTACGAGCGCCAGGAATGACCGACTACCCCCTGCGCCTTCTGGATGTGCAAGAATGAACCATGATCTTCACCGCCCTGACGTACCTGCTTATCGCGGCCCTGGCCATCATGGCCCTGGGCGTGCTGCTGCTGCCCATGTACGTTTGGGTGATGGCGCGCGACCGGGCGCAGGCGGCCGACCTGGCCGAAGCGCGGCAGCTGCTGGGCGCCGACTTCCCAACCTGACACACCGCGCACGCTGTGGCGCCCATGGGGGCCGCCATGGCTGACAACTTGCGCCTGCGCGTGGTCCTCGATTTGGTGGACCGCGTACTGTCCCCACTGAAACGCATCAGCGCCGGCGGCACCGAAACCGCCCGCGCGCTCAAGGCCGCCAAGGACCAGCTCAAGCAGCTGAACGCCCAGCAAGCGGCCGTAAAAAACGTACAAGATCAGTCCGCCGAGTTCCAGCGCCTGAACAACCAGCTCAAGCAGCGCCAGGCGCTGCTGGCCGGCATGCGCGCCAGTGGCGACGCATCGCGCACCGCCATGGCGCGAGAGGAAAACGCGGTGGCCAAACTCACCGCCGCATTGAAACAACAGCGCGAAGCCGCCGGAGAGGCCAGGCGCAAGCTGAACGAAATGGGCGTTACCGGCAACCTGAGCGCCGCCCAGGCCCGACTGAAAACCGACATTGACGGCGCCACGGCCGCCATGGCCAAGCAGCGGGCCGAGCTGGCCAAGATGGGCGAGCAGCAGCGCAAGCTGGCCGAGCTGCGCAAGAAGCACGGCAGCGAAATGATGCACGTGGGCATGATGGCCGCCGGTAGCGCGGCGCTGATGGCCGGCGGAAACAAGATGGCCGGCCCGCTGCGTTCGGTGGTGGGCGCCTTCATGCCGGCCGAGAACTCGGAAACTCAGCTGCGCGCGTCCATGATGACGAGCACCGGCGCGGTGGGGCCTGAGTTCCAGCAGATACTGGACCTGGCCACGCGCCTGGGGGATCGCCTGCCAGGAACAACCGCGGACTTCATCGACATGATGACGATGCTGCGCCGCCAGGGCATGACCTCAAAAGCCATCCTGGGCGGCCTGGGTGAATCGGCAGCCTACCTGGGCATTCAGCTGCGTATGCCGGTGACGGCCGCCGCTGAGTTCGCGTCAAAGATGCAGGACGCCACCCAGACGGCTGAGGGCGACATGATGGGCCTGATGGACACCATCCAGCGCGCCTACTACCTGGGCGTGGACCCCACCAACATGCTGCAGGGTTTCACCAAAATCAGCGCGGTGATGCCGTTCCTGGGCGAGAAGGGCCTGCAAGCCAGCAAGATGCTGGCGCCCCTGCTGGTGATGATGGATCAAACCGGCATGGCCGGGGAATCCGCAGGTAACGCCATTCGCAAGGTGGCGCAACTGTCGCTTGACGC
>JAGOCN010000373.1 GCA_017998735.1 Giesbergeria sp. | reverse complement strand
CCGCCCACCCAGACGATCAGGCTGCGCGCCAGCCGGCCCGCCAGGGTGTCCACCCCCAGCGCCTTCCTGCGCGGCGCTTTCATGCCGCGCCCGCTGTGCCGTGGGCCGAAGCCGGCGCAGGGTGCAGCAGCCGGTAGCCCAGGCCGCGCACGGTTTCAATGTGCTGGCGCCCGAGTTTCTTGCGCAGGCGGCTGATGAACACCTCCAGCGTGTTGCTGTCGGCCTCGTCGTCAAAGCCGTACAGCGCGTCCTGCAGGCTTTCGCGCGCGTGGATGCGGTCGGGCCGCGTGGCCAGCACGCGCAGCAGTGCCCACTCCTTTTGCGTCAGGGCAATGGGCACGCTGCTGCGGCGCACCTGTTCGCGCGCCAGGTCGATCTGCAGGTCTCCGAGCTGCAGCAGCGGCACCTGTTCGGTGCTGCGCCGGCGCTCCACGGCGCGCAGGCGCGCCAGCAGTTCGCCGGGGTCGTAGGGCTTGACCAGGTAGTCGTCGGCGCCGGCGTCGAGCCCGCGGATGCGGTCGCTGACTTGGTCGCGCGCGGTCAGCACGATGACGATGGGGCGGTTCTTGAGCGTGCGCACCAGTGGCAAGAGCGCCAGGCCGTCGCCGTCCGCCAGGTGCAGGTCGAGCAGCACCGCGGCGTATTCGGCCGCGTGCAGCGCCGCGCTGGCCTGCGCCAGGCCGCTGGCCACGTCCACGACGTAGGCCTTGGCGCGCAGGTAGCTGCAGACCGCATCGGCCAGCGCCACATCGTCTTCCGCCAGCAGGATGCGCATGGGGGTTCCTCGGGTTGTTGGGTGGGGTGGCGCATTTTCCGCGCACTTTGCCTGCAGTGGCGCGGGGGCTGTTGCTGGCCGCCGCGCCTGCCCTCGTGGCAGAGCGCCTGCAGGGTGGGTGGGCGCCTTGTTCACCCCGTGTTCAGGCGCGGCGCCTAGCCTTGGCGCCCTGTTGTTTGTTGTGAATGCTGGCCCTGGTCAGCCCGCCGCCATGCCCGTTGCTGCCTCCCGTGCGCCGCTTGCAGACCTGCCTGCACGGTCTGCCGAAACCGCCTTGCCGGAAAACCTGCATTCCACGCCGGCCCGGCTGCTGCGCCCGCTCCCGCCGGCGCTGTGGGCGCTGTGGGCGCTGACGCTGGGGCTGCTGGGCGGTGTGCTGCTGTGGGACGCCGGCGGGCTGGACTTGCCACTGGCGCGCTGGGCCGGGTCGGCGCAGGGCTTTGCCTGGCGCAGCGTGCCGGCGCTGGTGCTGTGGCTGCACGAAGTGCCGCGCGCGCTCAGCATGGGGCTGCTGGTGCTGCTGGGCATTGGCGCGGTCTGGCCGTATGGGTTTCTGCGCCGGCTGGCGCGGCGCGAGCGGGTGCAGCTGGTGCTGTCCATCCTGGCCGCCATTGCGGTCAGCACGCTGGTCAAGCGCCTCAGCAACACCAGCTGCCCGTGGGACCTGGCCGAGTTTGGCGGCGTGGCGCGCCATGTGTCGCACTGGCACTGGGGCGTGCTGGACGGCGGGCCGGGGCACTGCTTTCCGGCGGGACACGCGTCGGCGGCGTTTGGCTTTGTGGCGGGCTGGTTCGTGCTGCGCCGCGCCGCGCCTGGGATGGCGACGGGCTGGCTGCGGGCGGCACTGGCCGGCGGGCTGGTGCTGGGGCTGGCGCAGCAGCTGCGCGGCGCGCACTACCTGAGCCACACCCTGTGGAGCGCCTGGATCTGCTGGACGGTGGGGCTGGTGGTGGAGTGCGGCGTTGCCGCCGCCGCTGCGCTGCGCCACAGAAGGCAGATGGCAAAAGTGCCAGCCGAAGTGCAAGCCAGAAAAACGCCAAGCTGAACGAAACCTGAGCGCGCCGTTCAGGCTGGTTTCAGGCCGGCTTTGCACCATGGCCGGCATGAGCCTTTCACCAACCCTGTCCGCACCGCCGGCCCGCCAGCCCCGTTCTGGACGCGCCCTTGCCAGCACGCCCGCGGCGCCCGCCGGCGTGCTGCGCTCTGCAGCGCGGGTCCTCAAATCTCTGGACGCCTGGATGGCGCGGCCGCGCTCGCCCCGGCAGGTGGTGGTGGCGCTGTCGCTGTACCTGGTGCTGGCCGCCAACTGGCCGCTGTGGGGCGCGGTGGCGCGCATTGGCGGCGCGCCCAGCCTGTACCTGCGCGCGGTGCTGGCGCTGGCGCTGCTGGTGGCCTGCGGCACCGTGGCGCTGCTGTCGCTGACCGCCTGGACGCGCGGCATGAAGCCGCTGTGGCTGGGCGTGGTGCTGGTGGCCGCGCTGGCGCAGCACTACATGCTGACCTACCGCGTGGTGATGGACCCCGGCATGGGCGCCAACCTGCTGCAGACCGACTGGCGCGAGGCGTCCGACCTGCTGGGCTGGCGCATGCTGCCCGGCGTGCTGGCGGTGCTGGTGCTGCCCGCGTGGTGGCTGCTGCGGGTGCGGCTGCTGCCCCTGCCGGTGCTGGGGCAGCTGTGGCGCAACGCGCTGCTGCTGGTGCTGGCGCTGGGCCTGGCCGCTGCCACGGCGGCGGTGTTTGCACGCGACCTGGCGCCGCTGATGCGCAACCACCCGCTCTTGCGCTACCAGATCAACCCGCTGGCCAGCCTGTATTCGACCACCGCGGCGGCGCTGCGCCCGCTGCGCTCGGCGCGCGGGCCGCTGGTGCCCATGACCGCCGGCGCCGCGCTGGGCGCCACGCACGCAGCGCAGGCCAAGCCGCTGCTGCTGGTGCTGGTGGTGGGCGAAACCGCCCGCGCCGACCATTTCGGCCTGAACGGCTATGCCCGCGATACCACGCCGGTGCTGGCCACGCAGGGCGTGTTCAACTGGCGCCAGGTGCAGTCCTGCGGCACCAGCACCATGGCGTCGCTGCCGTGCATGTTCTCGCCATTGGGCAAAGAAAAGTTCGAAGCACGCAGCAACGACACCGAAAACCTGCTCGACGTGGTGCAGGCCGCCGGCATGAACGTGCTGTGGCTGGACAACCAGTCGGGCTGCAAGGGCGTGTGCGATCGCGTGCCGCACGCCAGTGCCGCAGACGCCGCAGACGCCCTGGCGCCGGCCACGCGCAAGGCGCTGTGCGACAGCTCTGGCGAATGCCGCGACAGCGCACTGCTGGTGCCGCTGGCGCAGCGCATGGCAGCGCTCACCCCCGCC
>JAGOCN010000372.1 GCA_017998735.1 Giesbergeria sp. | reverse complement strand
CGGCGCATCGGCCTGGGGGCGCAGCTGGTCGAAACCACGGACGGCTTTGAACTGACATTGACCGACGAAGACGGCTTTGCCGCCAGCGCCCGCACCGTGCAGCCGCACCAGAGGGCCAGCGATGCTGCGCAGGCAGAGGCCACGCTGCGCAGCCAGCTGGACCGCTTTGGCAGCACGATTTTTTCGGTGCACGGCATCAGCGTGCAGCTGTCGCAGCCCTGGTTTGTGCCCGCATCGGCACTGAACCAGCTGCGCCGCGATGCCGTTGCAGCGCTGGAAGCCGCTCGCGCCGGCGGCCTGGTGCGCCTGCCGCGGGCCCAGCCGGTGGAGCCGCCCGCACCGTTTCCGGAAGACACGCTGACCTACCTGGCCAATGTCTACAACGCCAAGGCGCATGGCTTCTACATGAAGCACGGCGTGCGCGTGATCGACGCAGCGTACGAAAGCAAGGAAGAAGAAGGCGAAGTCAGCCTGATGATCACCAAGCACTGCGTGCGCTTCAGCCTGAGCCTGTGCCCCAAGCAGGCCAAGGGCGTGATTGGCGTCAAGGGCACCATCAAGGCCGAGCCGCTGCACCTGATCAACGGCAAGGAAAAGCTCACCCTGCGCTTTGACTGCAAGCCCTGCGAGATGCATGTGGTGGGCAAGATGAAGCGCTCGGTGCTGAACCAGCATGCGCAGGAGATGGCAGAAAAACCGCTGCAGTTCTACCGCACCCGACCGCAGTCGGCGGCGTAAGGGGAAAGGCGCAGAGTCTGCACAGCGGGCACATTTTGAGATAAGGGTCAAATGTGCCTCCAGTGCATATGCAGCCTGCGCCAGCAGCTATCATAATCATAGTATCCAGCACCGTGCCTGGCCATGCCCTGCGCCTGGGAGTGGCTGGTTCGGCAAGAGCGCCCTGGCAGCCGGTGACAATGCCCAGGGGATGCCGGTGCAGGCCGGCACATTCCATTTTCGTTTTCGTTCTAACCCGACCCGAGGAGACCCATGCGCATCGAAACCCTGGCCGTCCATGCCGGCTACAAGCCCGAGCCCACCACCAAGTCCGCCGCCGTGCCGCTGTACCAGACGACGGCCTATGCCTTTGACAGCGCCCAGCACGGCGCCGACCTGTTTGACCTGAAGGTGGCGGGCAACATCTACACGCGCATCACCAACCCGACCAACGACGTGTTGGAGCAGCGTGTCTCGGCCCTGGAAGGCGGCATTGCCGCCGTGGCCATGGCGTCCGGCATGGCGGCCATCACCGCGGCCATCCAGACGATTGCCGAAACCGGCGACAACATTGTCTCGACCAGCACGCTGTACGGCGGCACCTACAACCTGTTTGCCCACACCCTTCCGCAGCAGGGCATCGAAGTGCGCTTTGCCGATGCCGCGAACCCCGAGAGTTTTGCCGCACTGATCGATGCGCGCACCAAGGCGGTGTTTTGCGAATCCATCGGCAACCCGCTCGGCAACGTGACCGACATTGCCGCTCTGGCCAAAGTGGCGCACGACCATGGCGTGCCGCTGATCGTCGACAACACCGTGCCCAGCCCCTACCTGTGCCGCCCGTTCGAGCACGGCGCCGACATCGTGGTGCATGCGCTCACCAAGTACATGAACGGCCACGGCAACAGCATTGGCGGCATCATTGTCGACAGCGGCAAGTTTCCGTGGGCCGAGCACAAGGAGCGCTTCAGGCGCCTGAACGAGCCCGATGTGAGCTACCACGGCGTGGTCTACACCGAAGCGCTCGGGGCAGCCGCCTATATTGGCCGCGCACGCGTGGTGCCGCTGCGCAACATGGGCGCGGCGCTGTCGCCGTTCAATGCCTGGCTGACGCTGCAGGGCATTGAAACGCTGCCGCTGCGCATGGACCGCATCTGCGACAACACGCTGGCGCTGGCCAAATTTTTGCAGGGCCACGACAAGGTCGAATGGGTGCGCTATGCCGCCCTGCCCGACCACCCCGACCACGCGCTGGTGCAGCGCCAGATGGGTGGAAAAGCGTCTGGCATCCTGTCGTTTGGCCTGAAAACCACCGAGGCCGACCCGCGTGCCGCCGGCGCCCGTTTTCTGGACGCGCTGGACCTGTTCACGCGGCTGGTCAACATTGGCGACGCCAAGTCGCTGGCCACGCACCCGGCATCGACCACGCACCGCCAGCTCGACGCGGCCGAACTGGCCAAGGCGGGCGTGAGCGAAAACATGGTGCGCCTGTCGATTGGCATCGAGCACATCGACGATCTGCAGGACGACCTGGTGCAGGCACTGGACAAGGTCTGAAGGCAAATGCGCGTGCCCTGCCTGTCTGAAGGGAAAACAGGCAGGGCATGCAGGCACGTTTGTAAAAAATATGGTGTTTCAGACCTCCAGCGCAAGCTGGGCCTGCGCCAGAAGCTATTATTTAAATAGCAAACCTGCCCTGCTGCGCTGTCTGCAGGGGGTTGTACACAGCACCGCGCAGACACAAAAAAAGGGAGCCCGAAGGCTCCCTTTTGCGTTTTCATGCAGACCGCAGGGCCTGCACGCAAGCGCAGGGCTCAGGAGCCGCCTTGCTTGGGGCGCTTGCCGGGGTTCTTCTTGCTGCGGGTGTGCACGCCGCGCTCCTGGCTGGTGCCCTGGCCACGGCCGCCGGTGGGCAGCGTGAAGCCGGGCATCAGCGCCGGCTGGGGGGTGAACTTGCGGTCTGCTTCGGTGACGATTTTGTTGCCCATGAAGGCCTCCACTAAAAAATGCAAATGGTTGTCGGTGAAAAAACGAAAAGCCCTCTATTAGGCCATAGCTTGAAGGTGCATTTTGCCAAAGCTGGAATGCGCAATACGCAACACACCATCCGCTCTGGCCGCAGGCTTCAGTGCGCCTTGGCAGCAGCAGCGTCGCCGCCACCGCCGCGCAGGCGCTGCACCAGCATGACGCCGGCCAGCACCAGCGCGCCGGCCACGATGCCGACCAGTGCGTTGACCAAGTTGGGCGCCAGCACTGCCCACACCGGCCCGCCCGGCCACTGCGCCGCAGAAATGCCCGCGCCTTCGCTGGCATGGTGCAAAAACGGCACGCCGTGCACCAGAATGCCACCGCCCACCAGGAACATGGCGGCCGTGCCGGCAACGCTCAGCCCCTTCATCAGCCACGGCGTGGCGCTGACCAGCC
>JAGOCN010000371.1 GCA_017998735.1 Giesbergeria sp. | reverse complement strand
GGCGCCGGCGCCGGGCATGCAGCTGGCGGTGTCGTGCGACATGCTGGTCGAGGGCCGGCATTTCTTTGCCGGCACCGACCCCGAGCGGCTGGGCCACAAGGCGCTGGCGGTGAACCTGTCGGACCTGGCGGCGTGCGCTGCGCGGCCGCTGGCGTTCACGCTGGCGCTGTCGCTGCCCGGCGTGCAGGAAGACTGGCTGGCCGGCTTTGCCCGCGGCCTGCTGGCGCTGGCCGATGTGCACGGCTGCGAACTGGTGGGAGGCGACACCACGCAGGGGCCGCTCAACCTTTGCATCACGGTGTTTGGCGAAGTGCCCACCGGGCAGGCGCTGCTGCGCAGCGGTGCGCGGCCGGGCGACGACATTTACGTCAGCGGCACGCTGGGTGATGCGCGCCTGGCACTGGAAGCGCTGCAGGGGCGCATTGCCCTGGCGCCCGAAGTGCTGGCCGCGGCCCGCCTGCGGCTGGAGGCGCCGACGCCGCGCATTGCGCTGGGCCTGGCGCTGCGCGGCCTGGCGACCAGCGCGCTGGACCTGAGCGACGGGCTGCTGGGCGACTTGGGCCACATCCTGCGTGCGTCCGGGGTGGGCGCCTGCATCGATACATCCAGAACTATCAAATTGATAGCTGCTGGCGCAGGCGCAGCAAGCGCTGAAGGCCGATTTGACCCTGAACTGCTGCAGCAGTGCACGCTGGCCGGGGGCGACGACTACGAACTGGCCTTCACGGCGCCGGCCGCGCGCCGGGCCGATGTGGATGCGGCAGCGCGGGACAGTGGCACCCCGGTCACGCGCATTGGTGTGGTGCAGGCTGCGCCCGGCCTGCGGCTGGTGGACGCCGCCGGCCGGCCGGTGGCGCAGCGCTACGCATCGTTTGACCACTTCGCCTGACCGGGCGCGGGGGCGAACAGGCGGGTGGGCGAGCAGGCGAGCAGGCGAACAGGCGAGCGGGTGGGCGGGCGTTGACGGCCTGTCTGCTCTGCCGCCAGGGGGTCGGCACAATGGCTGCATGCAATGCATTGCGCTTTCAGACACACAGGAGATTTCCATGCCGACCCCTCCTTGCGCCGACCTGCACCGGCGTTTCTGGCCCCGTCTGGCGCGCTGCACCGCACTGGCCTCGGCGGCCTTGCTGCTGGGCGCGTGCTCGTCGGTGCGGCCGTGGCTGAACCAGCCGATGCCGTTGCCCGAAGAATCTGCCGAGGTGCGCAAGGCGGTGCTGCAGCACACCGCCGCCCGCGACCCGAGCATGCTGGTGGCGGTCACGCTCTCAGGCGGCGGCGCACGCGCGTCGGCCTTCGGCTTTGGTGTGCTGAGCGCTTTGCAGCAGGCGCGCTACCACTGGAAAGGCCGTGACACCACGCTGCTGAACGCCACCGATGTGGTCAGCGGCGTCTCGGGCGGCAGCATCATTGCGGCCTACTTTGCGGCCTACGGCATCGACGGCCTGTCGGGTTTCGAGCAGGCCTTTCTGCGCCAAAATTTCCAGAACAGTTTGATTTCGCAGGCGCTGCGGCCGGGCAACCTGGTGCAGCTCAGCTCGCCCTGGCTGGGGCGCTCGCACCTGCTGGCGCGCCGCCTGGACGCGCTGTACGGCGGCCAGACCTTTGGCGATGTCGAACGCCGCCCGCGCCACCCGCAGCTGTTCATCAGCGCCACCGACATGTCGCTGGGCGCCGGTTTCGAGTTCACCTGGGACCAGTTTGAAATCATCTGCTCGGACCTGGGCACCGTGCCGCTGTCGTTTGCGGTGGCAGCATCGTCGGCGGTGCCGCTTTTGCTCAGCCCGATGACGCTGAAAAACTACGCCGACCGCTGCGAGGGCCGGGGCGACAGCGCGCTGGCATTTCAGGGACCGGAGCAGGGCACCGGCCGGGCGCGGCTGTACCGCGCGCACGAGCGCAGCTACCTGGACGTGCAGCGCAAGCCGTTCATCCACCTGGTCGATGGCGGTCTGGCGGACAACCTGGGCGTGCAGCGGCTGCTGGACCGCACGCTGGGCGGCGGCCTGCGCAGCGCCTTCACCGAAGTGGAAGTGCCGCCCGGCAGCATCGAGAAGCTGGTGCTGGTGATGGTGAACTCGGAGCGCGACCCGGCTGAGAACATCGACCAGAGCGACACCGTGCCCGGCGTCAAGCAGGTGGTGGACACGCTGCTGTTTGGCACCGGCGCCCGCGCCACGCGCGAAACGCAGGAGTACCTGCGCGACACCATCGACCAGTGGCGCAAGGCGCTGGCGGCGCGCGCGCCCGGCCTGAGCGAGTCCTTTGCGCCCGGCGCGCAGATCCATGTGGTGCAGGTGAACCTGCGCGACGCCCCCGACGAGGCCGCCCGCAGCGCGCTCTTGCAGGTGCCGACCGCGTTTTCGATTTCGGACGCCGAGGTCAGCGCGCTGATCGAGGCCGGCGCCAGCGTGCTGCACCACTCGGCCGACTTCAAGGCGCTGATGCAGTCGCTGCCGCCGCCGGTGCAAGCGGCTGCAGCGCAGCGCTGACCCAAGCCCTGGCCGGCCACCGGGCGGGGTGCCGGTGGGTCAGTGCGCGCCCGGCGCCGGCGCGGCTTGCCAGTGCGGCTCCAGCAGCTCTGTCAGCAGGTCGATGTGCGCCTGCCGGTGGGATGCGAGATGCTCAGGGCTGGCCCAGCCAAAAATCACCTGCGACAACAGCGTGTGCACCACCGGCGCAATCACCAGCCAGGGCTGGCGCACCAGCACGCTGGACGGGCGGCTGCCCGGCGCTGCCACCATCCGGGACTGCAGCATCTGGCCCAGCAGCGCAACCTGGGGCTGCATCACCGCGCTTTCCCACACGGCCACCAAGCCCTGTACGCGCGCGCTTTCTGCCACCAGCAGGCGCATGCCTGCCAATGAAACAGGCTTTCCAAGCGCGCTGTACAGGCCGTCCACCATCCAGTGTGCGAAAGCGCGGGCGTCCGCATCGGCAGGCAGGGGTGGGCGGTCGTCCCACTGCGGCGGCGCCAGCAGGCGTGCCAGCAAGGCCTTGAAGATTTCTTCCTTGCTTTGAAAGTGCGCATACAGGCCGCCCTTGGACAGGCCGCAGCGGCTGGCGATGTCGTCCATGCGGGCAGCGTTGAAACCGCGCTCGGAAAACTCCACCAGCGCTGCGTCCAGGATCTGCAGCATGCGC
>JAGOCN010000370.1 GCA_017998735.1 Giesbergeria sp. | reverse complement strand
GCGGAAATGGTCAGCGACAGCAATTCCTCGCGTTCGCGCACCCATTCTTCGGCGCGCTTGCGCTCGGTGATGTCGTGCAGCGCAAACAGCCAGCAGTCCTGGCCATCGAAGTTGGTGGCGCGCATGGACTGCAGCACCGTGCGCTGCTCGCCGCTGCGCACGGTCAGCACCGCTTCGTAGCTGACCAGCTGGCCCTCGGGGGTGACGGCCTCCATCAGGCGGGCGCGCTGCTGGGGGGTGTAGATGCCCAGCCCGACCGCTGTCTTGCCCAGCGCTTCCTCGCGCGTGAAGCCCAGCGCGTCTTCCCAGGCGGTGTTCACGTCCATGTACTGGCCGTCGCTGCGGCGCGTCAGTCCCATGGGGTAGGGCAGCAGCTGGAAGATGCGCGCAAAACGCTCTTCGGACTGGCGCAGCAGCTGCTCGGCGCGCTTGGCCTCGTCAATGTCCAGCGTGACGCCGCGCATGCCCACCACAAAGCCGTCCTCCACCACCGGCTCGGCGCTCACCCGCGCCCAGATGGTGCGGCCATCGGTGCGCACGATCTCCAGCTCCTGGCTCCAGCCGGTCTGGCGCTGGGTGCTGTCGTGGATCTTCTGGCGCAGCGCGGCCTGCCAGGCCGGTGCCACAAAGGCCTGCACATAGTCGCGTGGCAGGGGAGCGTCGGCGGGCAGGCTGTGGATCTGGTAGTTCACGTCCGACCAGTACACGCTGCCTTGCCCCACCACTTCTTCCCAGGCGCCCAGCCGCGCCAGCCGCCCGGCCTGCAGCAGCAGGCTGTTTTGCGCCACCAGTTCTTCGGTGGTGCGCTGCTCGCTGCGCATGTCGTGGAACACGAACACCAGGCAGGCCTCGCCGCCCAGCTCCACCGGGCTGGCCGACATCAGGCCGGGAATGGGCAGGCCATTGCGCTGCGCCAGCATGGGCAGGCGGTCCACCTTGCCATCGCTTGCCAGCTGCTGCAGCAGGCGGGTGCGCTGCTGCGGGTTGGCCCAGATGTCCAGTTCCTGCGAGGTGCGCCCGACAACGCGCCCCCGCTCCAGCCCCAGCAGTTCGCAAAACGCCGGATTGACCTCGATGTACCTGCCGTCCGAGACGCGTGTGATGCCGGCAGCGTCCGGCATGGTGTTGTAGACAGCGGTGTACTTGGCCTGCGAACTGCGCAGCGATTCCTCCACCTGCCGGTACTTGGTCACGTCCAGGTGCACCCCGACGAACCTGAGGGGCTGGCCCTGCGCACCGCGCTCTGCCACGCGGCCGTGCGCCACCAGCCAGCGCCAGTGGTTCTGGCGGTCGCGCACCCGAAACTCCACCTGCAGGGACTGGTGGTCCTTTTGCTGCAGGGCTGAGCGCATCAGCTGGCGCATCTTTTCGCTGTCGTCCGGGTGGCGCAGTGCGCGCCAGCGCTGCGCCAGGGTGGCCGGGTCGCCCTCAAAGACATCGAAGTCTTCGTAGAAGTGCCCGGCAAAACGCATTTCATGGCGGCCGGCGTGCCATTCCCAGCGGCCTGCGTTCAGCGCTTCCAGGGCCAGTTCCATTTCCTGCTCGCGCTGCTGCAAGGCATCCAGGTGGTCCTGCAGGGTCTGCACCGCCCGGTCGCGGTCGGTCACCAGGTGCAGCGTGATGCCCAGCACAAAGGCGCCCAGGCCCACATGCCAGGGCAGGGCCGCCAGCCCCGTGCCTTGCAACGCCTGCCCGCCCACCACAAACAGCACCAGCGGCAGGCTCAGGCACAGGCCGCACAGCACCAGCACCGGGTCGGCAAAGCGGCGCGCCACATGCCAGCCATAGGCCAGCACGGTCGCAGCGCCCAGGCAAGCCAGGCCGGGGCCCAGGGCGCCGGTGTGCACCAGCGCATACGCCACGGCAACGATGGCCATGCTGACCAGCCCGGTCACCGGGCCAAACCACAGCATCGCCACGGCCGTGCCGGCGGTGGCAATGCCGGCGGGCTCCAGCAGGCCCTGCAGCGAAGGCAATGCCATGTTGGTGCTGCCCAGCGCGCCGGCCAGCGCGCCCAGGGCGGCATCAACGCGCCAATCGCGGTGCAGCAGCACCTTGAAGGGCAGCTTGACCGCCACCAGTGCCACCAGCGACACCAGCGCCAGCACACCGGTGAGCAGCGCCACATCAGGCGCCATGGTCTTGTCCTGCAGCGCTTTCAGAAGCCGTGGGGGCCGGTGCGCCAGCAGGCAGGCCCCTGCCGCACAAAAAAGCCCGGACGGGCGATGCAGGGGGAAGAAAGCACAAACGGCAGGCAGGCAGCATGCGCCAAGTTTAGGGGTGTTCGATGGCGCCGCGAGCCTGCCGGCGCAATGGCAGCAGCCCGGTGGACAGCAGCACGCCCAGCACCACCACCAGCCCGCAGCCCAGCATCCACGGCGTCACCCGCTCCTGCAGAAACACGGCGCCGTAGACCAGCGCAAACACCGGCGCCATGAACGTCACCGCCAGCGCCCGCGTGGGGCCGGCGTTGGTGATCAGGCGAAAGTACAGGATGTAGGCAATGCCCGAGCACAGAACTGCAATCGCCAGCACCGCGCTCCAGGCCTGCAGGCTGGGCGACTGCGCCGGCCAGAACCACAGCGTGGGCAGCGCCAGCGCCAGGGCCGCGCCCAGCTGGCTGCCGGTGGCGGTGGCCAGGGCCGGAATGCCCACCAGATAGCGCCGTGCATAGCTGGCCGCCACGGCATAAAAGGTGGACGCCAGCAGGCAGGCACCGATGGCCGCCGGCGCGGCCCCGCCGGCCTGCATGCCCGCCCCGCCGCCCGGCGCACGCCAGGCCAGCAGCGCCACGCCCAGAAAACCCACCCCCAGCCCCAGCCAGCGCACCCGCTGCATGCGCTCGCCCAGCCACACCAGGGCCACCAGCGCGCCAAACAGCGGCACCGTGGCGTTCAATATGGAGGTCAGGCCGGTGGTGATGTGCAGCACCGCCCACGCATACAAGGAAAAGGGAATGGCCGAGTTGATCACGCCGGCCAGAAAAATCTTCTTCCAGTGCTGGCGCAGCGCCGGCCACTGGCCCTGTTGCACCAGGATGGGCAGCAGGAACAGCGATGCCAGCGCCATGCGCAGGCCCGCCGTGCTGACCGGCCCGAATTCGGACGCGCCCAGCCGCATGAACAGGAACGATGCTCCCCACAGGCTCGA
>JAGOCN010000369.1 GCA_017998735.1 Giesbergeria sp. | reverse complement strand
CCAGGCACCGCGCCGGGCTGCGCCGCCTGTTTGCACTGCAAATCAAAGACGCCCTCAAGTACCTGGAAAAGAACATTCCCGACCTGCAAAAGATGGCCGTGGCCTACATACCGCTGGGCACGCAGGAAGAGCTGCGCAGCCAGATTCTGGACGTGGCGATGGACCGCGCGTTTTTGCTTGAGCCTTTGCCGACCAATGCGCAGGAGTTTGACCGCCGTGTGCAGGAAGGGCGGGGGCGCCTCACCTTGATTGCCAACGAAGTGGCGCGCCTGGCAGGCACCATCCTTATCGAATACGCAGCAGCGGCGCGCAAGATCAAGGACACCAAAATCGCACCAGATGCCGTGCAGGACGCGCAGCAGCAATTGCAACGCCTGGTGCCGAAAAATTTCCTCACAGCCGCGCCCTGGCCGCAACTGGCGCACTTCGCCCGCTACCTCAAGGCCATCACCGCGCGCCTCGACAAACTGCGCGCCGACCCAGCCCGCGACGCTGCCAAACTAGCCGAACTGCGCCCGCAAGATCAGCGCTACTGGCGTTTGGTGGCAGAGCGCAAAGGCGCGGTGGATGCGCGCATGCAGGAACTGCGCTGGCTGCTCGAAGAGTTGCGCGTGAGTTTCTTTGCGCAGGAGCTGCGCACGCCGCAGCCGGTGAGCACCAAGCGGCTGGACAAATTGTGGGCGCAGATTCAGAGCTGATGTGGCAGTACGCCGGGCCGTGATCTACCGCATGCCGGAAATTCGTAAACTTAACTTATTTGTTACTATGTGCAGCTATGCAGTACCAGATTGACTACTACAGCGAGGTTGTTCGGTTGGAAGTGGATGCATTGCCATTGACCTTGAGAGTGCGCTACGCATCGCTGACCCAGCGCATGTTGGAATTTGGTCCTGACCTAGGCGAACCGCATACCAAAGCGTTGGGAGCCGGTTTGTTGGAAATGCGCCTCAAAGGTGCTGAAGGCATTGCCCGCGTGCTGTATTGCACCATGGCGGGGCGGCGCATTGTGGTGCTGCACAGCTTCATCAAGAAGACCGACAAGATCCCCGCCAAAGACCTGAATCTGGCCCGCAACCGATTAAAGGAGCTGAAAAAATGACCGCAGTCAAAAAACACATCCCCTCCACCGTCACACACGCCGACATGGTGGCCGGCTGGATGAAAGACCCCGAATTTCGTGCCGAATATGAGCGCTTGGAGCGTGAAGAAGGTCCCATGCTGGACGCTATTTTGGGCGCGCGGCGCGAAGCAGGGCTTACACAGGCGCAGGTGGCTGAGCGCATGGGCACCAAAGCCCCCGCTGTGGCGCGGCTTGAGGCGGCCCTGGTAAGCGGAAAACCTTCGCCCTCGCTGGCCACGTTGCAAAAATATGCCGCTGCTTTGGGCAAGCGGGTACGGGTGCAGCTGGTTTGAGCGCAAGAGCTGCGCACCCCGTAGCCGGTCAGCGTCAAGCGCCTCGGCAAGCTTTGGGCGCAGATTCAAAGCTGACTTTGACACAGACATCCATCCATGGGTGTGCCGGAAAGCGGCTGGCGGCGCACTGCGCAGCAGTGCAGGCAGGCGCGCGGCATGCCTGAACGCAGCACCGCTGCGCTGATGCGCCGCAGCACGCTGGGCATCGTCGTGTTCTGGCTGGTGGTGATGTCCGTGCTGTACGTAGCGATGGACCGCTGGCGCGCCCCGCGCCCGGCGGTGGTGGCGGCCGATGGGGCGCTGGTCATCCCGCGCGGAGCGGACGGGCATTTTCGCGTGGCGGGTACGGTGAACGGCCAGCCGGTGATGTTCATGGTCGATACCGGCGCAAGCACCGTCGTGGTAACCGATGCGCTGGCGCAGCGCGCGGGTCTCAGCGGCGGCGAACCCACCCGTTTTCGTACCGCTAACGGCGTACGCCAGGGGCGCATGACCACTGCGCAGTCGGTGGTGGTGCGTTCTTTTGCCATGAGCGCCGTGCGGGTGGGCGTGGGCTACAGCGGTGAAAACGCTGATGATGCGCTGCTGGGCCAGAATTTTCTGCAGCATTTCGACGTTCAGATGCTGCGTGATCGCATGGTGCTCAGGCCACGCCGCTAAAGGCAGAGGCGCGTGCCCAAGGGCGACCCTGGTGTTCGTGTTGTCCAGAGGAAATGCGAGTCCTGCGGCGGGCGGTGCTGGCGCAGGTGCTTTTGGCGACCGACGAGAGTGCAGAAACGGAGCCAGGTTTGACCCTGGCGACAGAGTTGTTGTGTTTGCAATGAGAATAATTCTCATTTAATATCAAGCCTGTCGTTTCTACAGCAGGCCAGCACCATGCGCTCCATTCCCATCTTTTCGCCCGCCACCACGGTCCCGCAGGAACATGTGGTGCTCTGCCGCGCCTATGGCGCTGCGCAGGAGCGTTGCAGCCGCATCATGGCGCAGCAGCAGGCCGAGATTGACCGCCTACAGGCCCAGGTGCTGCGCTTGCGGGCGGCGGTGGTGGTGCGCGATACGGCGCTGGCGCTGGAGCGTGAGCAGGCAGCGCAGCGTACGCTGGAAGCGGCTGTGCCCCAAGCCACACAAACCCACCCTGCAGCACTGTCGTTGAAGGTGCGTATGCGTACCTGGCAATGGCTGCAGCCCTGGTGGCGCCAGGGGGGCGCTGCACCGGAGCCCGCCCGGGATGCCTTGGGTGTGGGCCAGCGGCGTGCGCGTCTGGCCGCTACGGAACTGCTGGGCTGCCAGGGGAGCTGGCTAGGCCCGGGTGTCGATTGGCCGGGGTAGGGCCGCCTTCCACAGCACACCCACCATGCTGGCGCCAAACAATGCCAGCAGTACGCCCAGGTGCGGCAGCACATCGGCCAGGGGCGCGCCCAGCTGGTTCAACCGCAGCGAGGCCTGCACGCCCGCCGTGCTGGGCAGCAACCAGCGCAACCATTGCAGTGGCAGCGGCAACGCTTCGACCGGCCACGAGAACCCGGCAAGAAACGCCATGGGCAAGGTGGTGAACAGCAGCACCTGCAGCGCGCGCTCGCGGTTGCCCAGCCACAGACCCAGCAGCAACCCTAGGGCAGCGTTGGTGGGCACGTAGCACAGCAGCAGCACCAGCGCACCCCAGGGGTTGCCGCCGCGCGGGTAGTCTTGCCAGATGAAGATCCAGCCGAAATACAGCAGGCCGCTGGCCATGCCCAGTGTGCACA
>JAGOCN010000368.1 GCA_017998735.1 Giesbergeria sp. | reverse complement strand
GCCGGCGTCGCGCACCAGTTCATGGATGGCGTTGATGGCAATCCTGCCCTGCTCGTGGCCAAACACCACGGCGCCCAGCATGATGTCTTCGGGCAGCTGCTGCGCTTCCGACTCGACCATCAGCACGGCCGCTTCGGTGCCGGCCACGATCAGGTCCATCTGGCTGCTCTTGCGCGCCGTCTGGCCGGGGTTGAGCACGTATTCGCCGTTGATGTAGCCCACACGGGCCGCGCCCACCGGACCACCGAACGGAATGCCGGAAATGGCCAGCGCGGCGCTCGACGCAATCAGCGCGGCGATGTCGGCATCGACTTCAGGGTTCAGCGACAGTGTGTGGATGACCACATGCACCTCGTTGAAAAAGCCTTCGGGAAACAGCGGGCGGATCGGGCGGTCAATCAGGCGGCTGGTCAGTGTTTCATGCTCGCTGGGCTTGGCTTCGCGCTTGAAGAAGCTGCCAGGAATCTTGCCGGCGGCATACGTCTTCTCGATGTAGTCCACGGTCAGCGGAAAGAAGTCCTGGCCGGGCTTGGCACCCTTGGAAGCCACCACGGTGGCCAGCACCACGGTGTCGTCGATGTTCACCAGCACCGCGCCGGAAGCCTGGCGGGCGAATTCACCCGTTTCCAGAATGACGGTCTTGTCGCCCCATTGGAAAGACTTGCTGACTTTGTTGAAAATGCTCATTTTTGCTCCTGAATGAATAGCTGCCAGCGCACGGCCAGCAAGGGCCAGAGGCCAATTCAGCACACGATGCCATTCCAGTGAAACCGCACGCGGACCTTCAGTGGAATGACACAGCTTCGCGCCTTGTTGTACCTGCCGGAAAAGTAAAAGTGAAAGTAAAAAAACGCCTGAGCTAGCGCACTAACCCAGGCGTTTTTGCATGCTGCAAGGGTTACTTGCGCAGGCCCAGCTTGGCAATCAGCGACAGGTAGCGCTGGCCGTCCTTGGCCTTCAGGTAGTCCAGCAGCTTGCGGCGGCGGCTCACCATGCGCAGCAGGCCACGGCGGCCGTGGTGGTCTTTGGCATGCTGTTTGAAGTGGGGCATCAGTTCGTTGATGCGGGCCGTCAGAAGCGCCACTTGCACTTCCGGGCTGCCGGTATCGTTAGCAGCACGGGCGTTGGCGGCGACGACTTCGGCCTTGATGGAGGATGCGATCATTTGAAATTGTTCCGGGAATGTGGCCAAGCGGCTCTTGTGGAGCACAGCAGGCCTTGATGACTTGCGCCGGAAGCGGGAAGGGCCACCGGCGTGCGTCTTGCACCATGCAAAACCCCGAAATTATAGCGCCCGCCGTGTTTTTGGCCATCCATGCGCTTGTTTTTGCACACATTTCAGCAATGGGCAGCAGAAAAATCGGTACACCTGTAACCATTTGCACCAAACTCTGCCACCATGGTTCTGTCGCCTTGCGGGCAATCCCTGCGCAACTTCTCCCTTCGCCTGCACCGCCCCACGCACCGCAACCAGTACCACTGCTGCGGGTCCACCTTTCCCATTTTCTGCACCTGCGCCATGCACCACCCTGACCCCACCTTTCCGTTTCTGTCTGGCCGCCGCTTGCGTGCTGCGCTGCTGTGCGCCGGCCTGTGCCTGGGTCTGCTGAGCGCTTCCGGCACTGCCCACAGCGCCGAGCGCAAAAAGACCGACCGCGCCGCCAGTGCTGCGGCAGCCGGTCCTGAAACCAAGAAGAAAGGTGGCGTCAAGGTCAAGCACCAGCGCAGCCCGTCGGAAGAAAGCACCGCCGAACGCGAACGCCGCCTGTACCGCGAATGCCGGGGCCGGCCCAATGCGGGCGCCTGCCTGGGCTATGCCCATGGCCGGCCCTGAAATCAAGAAGCAATCAATCCGTCAAAAAGCATCCCGCCCGCGCAGCCTTGCCAGGATGCGCACATCGCTCCCCACACGGTCCAGCGCCTGAAACTCCAGTTCCTGCGCCTGTGACAGCTGCGCCAGCGGCGCCAGGCTGGCCATGCCCAGCCCTGGGCCGACCAGTTTGGGCGCCAGGTACACCAGCAGTTCGTCCACCAGCCCGGCGCGCAGCAGTGAGCCGTTGAGTTTGCAGCCGGCTTCCACATGCAGTTCATTGATTTGCTGCCTTTGCGCCAGGTCGCGCAGCATGGCGCCCAGGTCCACCTTGCCCTGGTTGTCGGGCAGCACGGTCACGGTGGCGCCACATTCCTTTTCCAAAGCTTGTGTTTTCAGGTCATTTTCGACCCCGGCGTAGATGTGCACTGAGCGTCCAGCTGTGAAAAGTGCAGCGTCCAGCGGCGTCTGCAGCGCACTGTCCACCACCACCAGGGCCGGCTGGCGCCGCGTTTGCACGCTGCGCACGTCCAGCCGGGGGTTGTCGGCCAGCACCGTGCCAATGCCGGTCAGCACCGCACACGCCCTGGCGCGCCAGGCATGGCCATCGGCGCGCGCCTCGGCCCCAGTGATCCACTGGCTCTGCCCGTTGGCCAGCGCCGTGGTGCCGTCCAGCGATGCGGCCGTCTTCATGCGCACCCAGGGCACGCCGCGCACCATGCGGCTGAAAAACCCCAGGTTGAGTTCCCGTGCCTCTGCAGCGCCCGGCCCCACCAGCACCTCGATGCCAGCGGCGCGCAGGCGTGCAAAACCCTGGCCTGCCACCTGCGGATGGGGGTCGTGCAGGCTGGCCACCACGCGCCCCACGCCGGCGGCCACCAGGGCATCGCAACACGGCCCCGTGCGCCCCTGGTGCGCGCACGGCTCCAGCGTCACCAGCACGGTGGCGCCGCGCACATCCTCGCCCCGCGCCGCCGCATCGCGCAGCGCCATGACTTCGGCATGCGCGCCCCCCGCCTGCTGGGTGGCGCCGCGCCCGATCTCGCGCCCCTGGCTGTCCAAGATCACGCAACCGACACGCGGGTTGGGCGAGGTGTCCAGCAGCACGCTGCGCGCCTGCTCCAGGGCCAGCTGCACGGCAGCGTCCAGTGAAAGATGCATGGAAAACGCTTTCAGGAAAGATAAAAAGAAAGGCGAAGGCAGAAAAACCAAGCCTGCTCACAGCACGCCTCGCGAGCTGAACCGCTTCTGAACTTGCCCACCGGTCGATCTGAGCGCCTGAACGGCATGAAACCCATTTTCACGTCGCAGTTCAATCACTTACATTCAACCCATGACTCCCTCTCTGCCC
>JAGOCN010000367.1 GCA_017998735.1 Giesbergeria sp. | reverse complement strand
ACTTCCGAAGGGCATGGCCCCTGGCGCTGGTGAGGTCACGCCCGTGGCGTTCGACCTGGCTGCACCCGACTGGCAGGTGTTTGCCAATCTGGGCAGCCGCCTGCAGGCGCAGATTGCCGAATCGCCCGAGTACTTGAAGTTGCCCAGCAAGCCCAAGACCATCGCCGTCGGTGCCAGCCCTGCACCCGCCCGCATGCCAGCGCCAGCAGCACCTGCGCCGGCCACACCCGAACCGCCGGCCTACGCCAGCGAGTTCGCACCCGAAGACTCGGACATTCCCTTCTGAAGGAGCGCACCATGCGTTTGTTTATCGACGTTGAAACCATTCCTGGCCAGCACCCGCTGGCGCAGACCCAGGTAGCCGCCGGCCTGAAACCGCCGGGCACGCTCAAAAAGCCTGAGAGCATCGCCGCCTGGTGGGCGAACGAGGCACCCGCCGCCGCTGAGGAAGCCTGGCGCAAACAGTCCCTGGACGGTGGCACCCGTGGCGAAATCATCAGCATTGCCGTGACCGATGGGGAAGGCCGGGAATGGGTGCACTGCCGTTCCCATGGCGACAGTGAGGCCGCGTTGCTGACTGCATTCATTGAGGCGGTGGAGGGCTGGACTGCCGACGACGCAGGCCGGGTGCTGGGCAGCGCCAGCGCGTGGCCCATGGACGACCATCGCGTGGTGGGGCACAACACATTGTTTGACGCGGGGTTTCTGTGGCGCCGGTGTGTGGTGCACGGCCTGCGCATTCCGCGTTGGCTGCCCGGCCCCCAGGCACGCGTGGGCAAGGACTTTGGCTGCACCATGATGGCGTGGGCAGGGTATGGCGGGCGCATCAGCCTGCACAACCTGTGCACCGCGCTGGGGCTGCCCAGCCCAAAGGTGGAGGGCCTGGACGGAAGCATGGTGTTCGACTTTTGGCAGGCCGGCCGGTGCGAAGAAATCGCCGCCTACAACCTGCAGGACGCCCGCGCCGTGGCCAGCGTGTGGCACCGCCTGGCTGCTGTGGGCGCTGGCGTTTGACATGGGAGCCGCAAGCCGAACCAAAGGCCAGAGCGGCGAGCGCGAGCTGGCTGCACTGCTGGCCAGCCTGACCGGCCACGACGTGCGCCGCCGGGTTCGCAACCACCGAGGCGACGACGACCTGGTGGGCCTGCCCGGTTGGGGGCTGGAGTGCAAGCGCTACCGGGCCGCGCCGCCGGCGCTGGTGGCGCAGTGGTGGCAGCAAGCCGCCGCCCAAGCCCAGGCCGCTGGGTGCGAGCCGGCGCTGTTCTACCGTGCCGACCGTGGACAGTGGCGTGCAGTCTGGCGCGCCCACCTGCTGCTGCACCACCAGCACCAGCCCGGCCTGGCAGACAGCGCCACCGTGGAAAGCGACCCGGCCACCTGGTGGGCACTGTGCAGCCACGCAGGGCGCCCTGGCGCGTGTGCAGACCGAGGGTGAGGGTTGCCCTGCCTGCCCCCCCATTAGGTTCTTCCACGCCCTTTCCTGCGCACGGGTAATTCGAACCACGGCGTTCGACTGTTGCACGGTGCGCCTAGAGCGTGTTATGCACTTTGACGTTGTTTCAACGCCAGCGCCCCCATGTTGGCTGGATGAAGACAAAGCCGTATCCGAGTGATCTGAGTCAGGAAGAATGGGACTTCGTAGCGCCGTACCTCACGCTGATGAAGGAAGATGCGCCGCAGCGCGAGCACAGTCTGCGCGAAGTGTTCGACGCGCTGCGGTGGCTGGCGCGCGCTGGCGCGCCGTGGCGACTGCTGCCGCATGACTTTCCGCCTTGGCCGGCCGTCTATCAGCAGTTCCGCCGCTGGAGCGGGGCGGGCTGCTTTGAGGCGCTGGTCAATGACATGCGCTCCATCATCCGCGCGGCCCAAGGGCGCGCTGGTCAACCCAGCGCCGTGATCCTGGACGGCCGCACGCTGCAGTCCAGTTGCGAGAGCGGCCCGAGAGCTGGATACGACGGCTATAAGCGCCGCAAGGGCAGCAAAGTCCACATGGCGGTGGACACGCTGGGTCACCTGATCGATCTGACGGTCACACCAGCTAGCGAACAGGAACGCGCGCAGGTCAAAGCGCTGTGCGAAGCGGTGCAAGACGCCACGGGAGACACAGTGCAAGTCGCCTGGGCCGATCAGGGCTACATGGGCAAAGACGCCAAAGACGACGCCCAAGCCGCGGGCATCGAGCTGCGCGTGGTCAAGCTGCCCGAGGCCAAGAAGGGCTTCGTGCTGCTGCCCCGGCGCTGGGTGGTGGAGCGCAGCTTCGGCTGGCTGGCGCGCTTTCGTCGGCTGTCGCGGGACTTCGAGCGACTGCCTCATGTGCTGGCGGCGCTGCACTTCTTGGTCTTTGTCACCCTCATGCTGCCCAAGGCCGCGCCGCTTTGGGCGGCAGGCAATAGTGCATAACACGCTCTAGCCAATGTGGCTTTGCACAATGACCAGCGTGGGCAGGTCCTGCGTGTCGCAGAACTGCTGCAGGCACTGCGCAAGCAGCTCGGTGTCGTTGGCATCGGCAACGTGCAGCACCCGCCATCCATAGGCCTCAAAGCGCGCGCCCACGTCTTCGGTGAAAGCAAGTTCGGTGGAGCCTTCAATGCTGATGTGGTTGCTGTCGTAAATCCAGCACAGCTGACCCAGCCCCAGGTGGCCCGCGAGCGAGGCGGCCTCGGCACTGACGCCTTCCATCAGGTCGCCGTCGCTGGCCAGCGCGTAGACCTTGTGGTCAAACAGCGTGAAGCCGGGGCGGTTGTAGGTGGCCGCCAGCCAGGCCTGCGCAATCGCCATGCCCACACTGGTTGCCACGCCCTGGCCCAGCGGGCCGGTGGTGGTTTCCACCCCGGTGGTCCAGCCGTGCTCCGGGTGGCCGGTGCAGCGGCTGCCCTGCTGCCTGAAGCTTTGCAGTTCGGCCAGGGTGACCGGCTGCGCTGCAGAGGGATCGTCTGCATCACCGTCTGCGGGCTTTACCCCGCCCAGGTACAGCAGTCCGTACAGCAGGGCGCAGGCATGGCCTGCCGACAGCACAAAGCGGTCGCGGTTGGGCCATGCGGGATGCGCCGGGTCGTAGCGCAGAAAGCGCTGCCAAAGGCAGTACGCCGTGGGCGCCGCGCCCATGGGCGTGCCGGGGTGGCCCGAGCCGGCTTTTTGCACCATGTCCATGGCCAGGGTGCGCA
>JAGOCN010000366.1 GCA_017998735.1 Giesbergeria sp. | reverse complement strand
GGCGTGACCTACTGCCCGCACTGCGACGGCCCGCTGTTCAAGGGCAAGCATGTGGCGGTGGTTGGCGGCGGCAATTCGGGGGTCGAGGCGGCCATTGACCTCGCCGGCGTGGTCTCGCGTGTCACGCTGCTGGAATTTGCCCCCGAGCTCAAGGCCGACGCGGTGCTGCAGAGGAAACTGCACAGCCTGCCCAACGTCACCGTCATCACCAACGCCCAGACCACCGAGGTGACCGGCGACGGCAACCGCGTGACCGGCCTGAAGTACACCGACCGCGCCACCGGCGACGCGCAGGACATTGCGCTGGAAGGCGTCTTTGTGCAGATCGGCCTGCTGCCCAACACCGACTGGCTCAAGGGAACGGTCGAGCTGACGCGCCATGGCGAGGTGGAAGTCGACAGCCATGCGCGCACCGACGTGCCCGGCGTGTTTGCCGCCGGCGACTGCACCACCACGCCGTACAAGCAGATCGTGATTGCCGCCGGTGACGGCTCGAAGGCCGCGCTGAGCGCCTTTGACCACCTGATCCGCAGCACCGCGCCAGCGGCATGACGTAGGGCCAAATCGGCCTCTGGCGCTTGCTGGGCAAGCGCTGGAAGCTATCAAAATAGAAGCGGAGCCATGGCTCCGTTTTTTTTTGGGGCGGTTTCTTTGGGGTGGTGCTTTTGAAATGCTTGCAGCACCGCCACCACACCATACCGGCATGCCTGGGTTTGCCACCTGTCTTCCGTGCAGGACGCAGCGCCACCCAGATGCTGAACCCCGGTCGACAAGGGGCTTGTGTTCAGGCTCTGGATGCAGCAACCAAAAATACATATTTTTTTTGATGAATCGCAATCATTCTCATTTGCGTCAATATAATCAGCCGCATTATTGACTGCCCTGGTTTTTTGCCGTGCTACCGACCTCTCTTTTTCTTCGCACTCCGCTGTGGCTGCTGACCGGTGTGGCGTCGGTGTCCCTGGCGAACACGGCAGGGGCTGCCGACCCGTCCACCCTGCAAACCGTGGTGGTCAGCGCCACGCGCAGCGAGCGCGCCATTGAAGAGTCCACGGTGCCGATCAGCGTGGTCTCGCGCAGTGAAATCGAGCGCACCCGGGCCCGCACGCTCAAGCAGGCGCTGGAGAACGTGCCCGGCCTGCAACTGCGCGAGGTGCATGGCAAGTCGGGGTTCGAGCTGTCGCTGCAGGGCCTGGGCGGCGACCAGGTGCTGGTGCTGATCGACGGCCTGCCGATCACGGCCAGCACCGGCTCCACCGTGGACCTGGGCCAGTACCTGGTGGGCGAGGTCGAGCGCGTGGAAGTGGTCAAGGGCGCGAGCTCGGCGCAGTACGGCAGTTCGGCCATGGGCGGTGTGGTGAACGTCATCACGCGGCGCATCCAGCCCGGCTTGGGCGCCACGCTGGAAGTGGACGCCGGCAGCCACGGGCGCCAGAACGACAGCGGTCGGAAGGCCAGCGCCAACCAAAAGCATGCGCGCTTTGGCCTGTCGGGCGGCAGCGAGGCCTGGCGCCTGGCCCTGTCGGGCGATGTGCTGGACGACGCCGGCTTTGGCCTGCGGCCCGAATTGTGGACGCGCCAGGGCGACGCCAGCCGCCGCGTGCAGCTCACCGGCCGCGCCGAATGGCTGCCGCGTGCCGGCAAGCGTTTCTGGCTGGAAGCCGGGCGCTACAGCGAGGACGACGTGCAGCGCTATGAATACTTTGTGCCGTCCAGGTACGTGCCGCAGCGCAAGGACGAAGACATCGCGCGCGACCGCGTGGTGCTGGGCAGCCAGTGGCGGCTGGACGGCGGCGCGCGCCTGCAGGCCAAGGCAGTCAGGGAGCACTACGACAGCGAAACGCGCGAGCTGTCCAATGGTTTTCAGATCGCCCGGCGCAATTCGGCGCAGCAGACGCAGCACCTGAGCACGCAGCTCGAACTGCCCGCCTGGGGCCGGCAGGTGTGGATGCTGGGCGCCGACTGGCACCGCGAAACACTGCGCCAGACCACCAACGGCAATTCCGAGCTGCAGCTGAGTGGCCGCGCCCAGCGCGACAGCCGCGAGCTGTTTGTGCAAAACGACATTTTTCTGAACGATGACTGGGAGCTGCTGCTGGGCGTGCGCGGCCAGCACGACTCGGACTTTGGTGGCCACGCGGTGCCCAAGGCCAGCCTGCGCGGCACGGTGTACGAGCAGGGCGACTGGAAGGGCGTGCTGCGCGCCAGCGCAGGCGCGGGCTACCGCGTGCCCAACTTGAAGGAGCGCCACTACCTGTTTGACCACAGTTCGCTGGGTTACATCGTGATTGGCAACCCGAACCTGCAGCCCGAGTCGTCCACCAGCCTGCAGCTGGGCGGCACGCTGAGCCTGGGCAGCCGCTGGAGCCTGGACGGCAACCTGTTCCACAACCGCGTCAAGGATTTGATCCAGACCGACCTGGGCAACGCCACCAGCGTCCAGGGCGTCACCGCCTACACCTATGCCAACGTGGCGCGTGCCCGCACCGCCGGGCTGGAGGCGCAGCTGCGGTGGCAGGCCACGCCCGCGCTGGCCCTGCAGGCCGGCTACACCCGCACCCACACCCGCGACCTGGACGGCGGCGGCGAGCTGACACGCCGCCCGCGCGACATGGCGCGCCTGGGGGTGGACTGGAAGCTGCAGCAGGGCACCACCCTCACCGCCCGCGCCCGTTACCAGAGCGACGAGCTGGCGGACTCGGCGAGCGGCCAGCGCTCGCCCGCCTGGAGCGTGCTGGACCTGGGCCTGGGCCACGGGCTGGGCGGCGGATGGACCGTGTTTGCGGGCATCAACAACGCATTCAACCGCCAGCGCGACTTTGCCAGCGCCAGCGATTTCGGGCCGATTGCCGGGCGGTTTGTCTATGTCGGCGCCAAGTGGGCGTTTGGCGCCCACCAGCGCTGAAGCGTTTTTGCACCCACCAGACCGCCGTACTGCGGCACAAAGGCTTGCATTTTGCTATTAAAAAAGGAGCTGCTGGCGCAGGCTGCATATGTGCTGGAGGCACTTTTTACCCCTAAATCCAGGCTTGTAGCAGTGACAACCGCAACCGCAACCGCAACCGCAACCGCAACCGCAACCGCAACCGCAACCGCAACAGCGCCACCCACCCGGTGTCCGTGTCCAGCCAGCCCGCCGCTTGCAGCAGAGCGTTTTTTTCTTTG
>JAGOCN010000365.1 GCA_017998735.1 Giesbergeria sp. | reverse complement strand
CCGCCCAGCGTGGCATAGACGCGCTGGTGGCGCGCAATCGGGCGCATGCCTTCAAATTCGGGCGAAACGATGGTGGCATACCAG
Source organism: Giesbergeria sp. (assembly GCA_017998735.1). Taxonomy (GTDB): domain Bacteria; phylum Pseudomonadota; class Gammaproteobacteria; order Burkholderiales; family Burkholderiaceae_C; genus Simplicispira. The sequence goes on along the minus strand of JAGOCN010000365.1, from coordinate 3,090 downwards.
TGGCGGCCATCGCCTTCGAGCGTGATGTGGTCGCAGGCCAGGCTGGCGGCGATGAGGTTCTGGAGTTGGTCAGCAGTCATTGTTTCGGTCGTCCATTGCGTTGTGCGCTGCCCACGGTGCATGAAGTGGGCATGTCAAAAGCCAGTGCCACTGGCCACAGAAGGGGGCAAGGCGCAAAGCCAGCGGCCCAGGGGTGTTTCATGTTCTTATCTTGTAGCCAATGCGCAGCAGGTGCAGCGCCAGTACGCTCACCAGCGCCCAAGCGCTGCAGACAATGCCCAGGCTGAGCCAGGGCGAGATGTCGCTCTGTCCAAAGAAGCCGTAACGGAAGCCGTCAATCATGTAGAAAAACGGGTTCAGGTGGCTGACCGCCTGCCAAAACGGCGGCAGCGAGCCGATGGAATAGAACACGCCCGACAGGAACGTCATGGGCACGATGATGAAGTTCTGGAACGTCGCCATCTGGTCGAACTTGTCGGCCCACAGCCCGGCAATCACGCCGAGCGTGGCCAGCAGTGCGGTGCCCAGCAGGGCAAACACCAGCACCCACAGCGGCGCGGCAAACTGCGGCGGGGCAAAGGCCAGCGTGACCAGGTAGACGCCGATGCCCACCATCAGGCCGCGCAGCATGGACGAGCCGACATAGGCACCAAACCAGGCCCGGTGCGACAGCGGCGTGAGCAGCAAAAACACCAGGCTGCCCATGATCTTGCTTTGCACCAGGCTGGACGAGCTGTTGGCAAAGGCGTTTTGCAGCATGCCCATCATCACCAGGCCCGGCACCAGAAAGGCGACATAGGCAATGCCGCCAAACACCACACGGTCCTGCAGCACATGGCCAAAGATCAGCAGGTACAGCACGGCGGTGAGCACCGGCGCGGCCACGGTCTGAAAGCCTACCTTCCAGAAGCGCAGCACCTCTTTGTAAAACAGCGTCTGCCAGCCGTTCATGCGCCGCCCTGCCCTGCCACTGCCATGCCACCCGCCACCAGATCTGCCTTGGCCTGGGCGTTTTCTTCAGCACCGGCGCTGGCCATGACGCTCAGAAACACGTCCTCCAGGTCGGCGCGGCGCATTTCCATGTCCTGCACATCGACACCGGCCTCGCGCAGCACGGACAGCGTGCGTTCGACGGCCTGGGCGTTTTCGGTGGAAATCTGCACGATGCGCCCGGTGACGCGCGCGCTGTCGGCCAGCTGCGGCGGTAGCACATCGTCGGTCTTGAACACCAGCACGTTGCCCGAGGCGGCGCGCAGCAATTCGGAGGTGGTGTCCAGCGCCACCACGCGGCCGCGCTTGAGCATGGCAATGCGCCCGCACAGCGCTTCGGCCTCTTCCAGGTAGTGGGTGGTCAGCAGCACGGTGTGGCCTTGCCGGTTCAGGCGCGCCACAAACTGCCACAGCGTCTGGCGCAGCTCCACATCGACGCCGGCGGTCGGCTCGTCGAGCACGATGATCGGCGGCTTGTGCACCAGCGCCTGGGCGACGAGCACGCGCCGCTTCATGCCGCCCGAGAGCTGGCGCATGTTGGCATTGGCCTTGTCGGCCAGGCCCAGGCTGTGCAGCAGCTCGTCGATCCAGTCGCCGTTGTTCTGCACACCAAAGTAGCCGGACTGGAAACGCAGGGCTTCGCGCACGTTGAAAAACGGGTCGAACACCAGTTCCTGCGGCACCACACCCAGCTTGCGCCGGGCGGCGGCAAAGTCGCTTTGCACATCGCAGCCTTGCACCAGCACGCGGCCGCTGGTGGCACGGGCCAGGCCGGCCAGGATGCTGATCAGCGTGGTCTTGCCAGCGCCATTCGGCCCGAGCAGGCCGAAAAATTCGCCTTCCTGGATGTCAAAGCCGACGCCGTCCAGCGCCTGGAACGGGCCCTGGGCGGTGGAGTAGGTCTTGCAGACGGACTGGAAGGAAACGGCGGGGGTGGCTGAGGTGGCGGTCATGGTCAACCGGCTATTTTAGGGCGCCGGGTGTTGCAGCGCAGCAATGGCGCGCAACACTGGCAGGCGGACCAGGGGGATGGGCTGCGCGGCAGCGGGCGCAGGCAAAGCCGGCTGCAGGGCCTTGGCGCACTGCACGCAGCGCTGCTCAGGCCAGCAGTTCGGACACGCCGTACAGCGCTGCCAGCCCGGCCAGTGCAGGCGGCAGGCCGTGTACGGCAAAGGGCTGTTGCGCCGCCAGCGCGCTGCGCCGGCATTCCAGCAGCACCGCCAGCGCGGACGAGTCGAACACCTGCAGCGCGCTGGCGTCCACCACCCAGCCACTGGCATGGCCATTGCCGTTGCCGGCGCTGCGCAATTGCGCCTGCAGTGCGTCAAGCACTTGGCGCGCCTGGCGGTGCGTCAGTTCAGCAGGCAGCGCAGCGGCGGGGGCCGCAGCAACAGCCTTCACAGGAGCAGGAACGGCGAGGGCCATGGGTGCTTCAATTGCCGCTGGCATTGCTCTGGTTGCGCGATGCCAGCGCGGCAATCAGGCCGTCCACGCCCCGGGCGTTGATTTCCTGCGCAAACTGGCTGCGGTAGGTTTCCACCAGCCACACGCCCAGCACGTTGAGGTTGTAGATTTTCCAGCCTGCCCCCACGCCAGGGGTCTTTTCCAGCCGGTAGTCCAGCTGCACCGGGTCGCCCCGGCCGCGCACTTCGGTGCGCACCAGCACATCGGTGTCGCCAGGCGCGGAGCGCACCGGGTGCACCGTGACCGACTGGTCACCCACCTGCGCCAATGCGCCCGAATAGGTGCGGATCAGCAGCGTCTTGAACTCCTCCTGCAGGCGCTGCTGCTGGGCGGGCGTGGCCTGGCGCCAGCGCGGGCCCACAGCGGCGGCGGTCATGCGCCTGAAGTTCACGTTCGGCATCACGGTGCCGTCCACCAGCGCCATGATTTTGGGCATGTTGCCGCCGCGCAGCTGGGCGTCGGCGCGCAGGGTTTCCAGAATCTGGTCCGACAGGCGGCGGATCAGCGCGTCGGGCGCTTCGTCGGCGGCCAGTGCGCCCAGCGGAAATGGCAGGGCGGTGGCCAGAAAAAGGGCCGCTGCCACGCTGGTGGCGGTGCGGCCAAAGGTACGACGGTTCATTGTCTTCATCCTTGGAT
>JAGOCN010000364.1 GCA_017998735.1 Giesbergeria sp. | reverse complement strand
GCTTTCACGCGGATGGTGGGCAGCAGGCCCTCATCGGCCAGGCTGTGCGGGTCAGCCAGATCGCAGTGCAGCGGCAGCAGGTGTGCGCGGTAGCTGCGCAGGCGGTGGATGCCTTGGGGGGTATCGACTACGGTGGACATGCTTTTCCTTTCAAGCGTGGTTCAGGTGGTTGGTTGCTTTGGCCTGGCTGGCCAACAGGGCCAGGCGCTGGCGTTCAGCGGTAAAAACTTGGTGCAGGTGCTCGCCAGTGGTTTGGCTGGCCGGCACATACGGCAGGCCCAGCACCGGCAGGCAGCGGCGTGAGTGCGGGGGCAGGGCGGCCGCTTTTGCCGCACGTTGGCCATGCGGCAGCGCTGCAGCGGGCACGGCGGTGGTGAACTGGGGTGCTTTTTTCATTGCCAGGCCTTTTGCTGTTGAAGTTTTTTGAACTGGGCCACCACATCGGTGGGGTAGCAGTCCTCAATGTGGTGCCTGCCACGGCCAAAAAACTGGCGTGTCAGGCCGCCCGTGGTGCGGGCCGTACAGTTATTGAAACCAGTCCAAGCACGCGGCAGCGCCGCGTGTGTGCGCAGCTCCTGCGCTGCGCCGCTGTCTTCGGCCTGTGCAGCATCCAGCGCTTCATTGGCCACTGGCGACCAGGCAATGCGGCGGCTGATCAGCCAGGTGCCGCACATGCGGCCCCGCGCTTGCAGCCCCACGATCGGGCCATGGCGCAGCGGCTCTTCATATTTATTGGTCTGCTTTTGCAGCACATCCACCTCGCGGCGGGCAATGCGCAAATGCCACTGGCAGCGCTTTCGGGCGTGGCCGCCCATCGCCTCCATAAACTGGCGCCAATCGGCCCGCACATCGCCCACCCGGTGACAGGCGTGGAAGGCGCGCACGGTCTGCCGGTCGCCCTCGCGCTCAAACAATTCAAGCTGGTCAGGTGTCACCCGGCGCAGCTCGCGCCAGACAGTCACGCTGGGCATCCCCAGCGCCTGAAATTGCCGAATGCCCCATTTGCTGGCCCACGCATCCACGCGCTGATAGCCCTCGCCGCCGGACTCTTTCCAGTCGCTCGGATCCTCTTGGCCAAAATTCATGCTCAGCTGCTGGCCATCCACCACATCGCGGTGCTCTGCCAGGGCAATGTGCCCCACGCTCTTTGCGATGTACTTGGCCACATAGCCCGCCGCACCGCCGCGTGTCATGCGCTTGAAATTGACGCGGTTGGCCTGGGCACCGCGCTCATCGCCATCGTCACTCAGCCAGTATTCGCGCAGCACGCTTTCCACCATTTGGGCTTGCGCCTCGCCTTCCACCCACACCAGCATGTGCCAGTGCGGCGTGGCATCGTGGTGCGGCTCGGCCACGCGCAGGCCGTAAAACCGCACGCCCTTGCGGTGCAGCTTTGACCGGGACTTTTGCCACATCCCGTTCAGCCAGCCCTGCGTATCGCGCGGGTTAGCGCCCTGCCACTTGGGGTTATTCACCATGCGCCCTGCCGCGCCCGTGCGCTTGCGGTGAAAGCGGCTGGGCGCGGTCAGCGTGATAAAAATGCCGACATGCCCCCGGTCATCCGCGTACTCTTCCGCACCGCGAATGCGCGTCATCAGCTCCCCGCCGCGAATCACCGGATTGGCCACCCCCAGCGCAGCCAGCTCGGCCACCGTGTACACCTGCCCGGCCTCATTGCGCAGCAGCATCTTTTCCAGCGCTGCCGCATTGCGCTTGAGCTGTGCTATCCGCTGCGCCAGCCCGCCATGGCTCACATAGCCACCGGCACCCTTATGCACCAGCCCCAGTCCAATGGCCCCGCCCTCCAGCATGCGGGCCACATGCACGCGCAAGCGCCGCCGCCACCAAGCGGCATCCTGGGCTCGCAAAATGGCGGGCAGGCCCACAATCGGCTTGTCCTCGGTCACGCCGCTGGCGCGGATCAGCAGGCGGATACTGTCCACCCGGTCGGCCAGATCGCCGCCCTGGCTGATCGTCAGCGCATCCAGCTCATCGGCCTCGGCCGCCAGCTTCTTGGCCATGGTGCAGATTTCGTCATCGCTTAAATCCCACACCGCTGCAAAGCCGTACTGATCTTCAAAATCGGCCACCATCTGCATCAGGCCCCAGGCCTTCACCCATTCGGGCGGCTGCATGCAAAAGTCCTGCGCCGTCAAAGCCTGATCCAACACCGGGGCGCGGTCATCAAAGCGCCGGGCAATCGCCGCCCGCCAGGCTGGCGGGGCGCAGCGAATCACCCGCTGCAAATGGGCATTAGCGCGCTGCGCAGTCGGCTTGTTCGCCTCCCACTCTTGCAGACTGCGCGTCGGTAGGCGCTTGGGTATCGTGGCCATGGTGCTGCGCTCTCTTGCCTACACCCTTGCGGCCAAGGCATTGGCCCGGCCCAGGTAGTGCAGCCCTTCCACGCAGGCGCTGCGCAGCGCCTGCTGCTCATGGTCGGCAAAATTGCGCCAGCTTTGGGCGGCCAGCACCGGCAATTCTTCATCGCCCCCCACCCCAGCCAGCAGCAGCATGGCCATGCGCCAGCGCTCATTCAAGCTGGCCCACTCATTGCGTGCTGCATCCACAAACGCCCCGGCTGCGTAATTGCGCAGCGCGTTGATCTTTTCGATCACGCTGGCGCGCGCAGACCCCGGCTCGGCCACCGCCCCCTCGCCAATCAAATTCTTCAAGCGGCCCAGCGCGGTGCGGCCATGTCGGCAAGCAAACTGCAGGGCCCAGCGCTCAAGTGGCGGCATCTCGCGCCAGCTGCGGGCGGCCAGCGCGGCCAGCTCGGCATCATCGCCACCCACCTCGGCCACCAGCAGCAGCACCATGCGCCAGCGTTTTGGCAGCTTTGTCCACTCATGCCCGGCGGCGTTGATGTACCTGTCGCTGCCCGCCTGGCTGCGCAGCTCATCGGCCAGTGCCGCCAGGCGCTCTTGTGCCTTTACTTTTGCACTCATGGCTGCACCTCCACCGGCAGGCGGATGGCCGACATCCCACGGGCTGGGCCGCAGGCATCCTCCACAGCCTGCATTGCCTGGTACCAGCCAGCAGCAATCACCAGATGGCGTGACCGCTTGCCATGCTGCGCCGTATGCGTCACACGCCAGGCCATCATGCTTCACCCCCCTGGGCCACGCGCGGCTGCATCTTTTTGGCCATCTCCCAGGCCGCCGACCCAGGCCCTGCAAA
>JAGOCN010000363.1 GCA_017998735.1 Giesbergeria sp. | reverse complement strand
GAACCACCTGCTCCATCTGCGCGAGGAACTCCTGCTTGCGGGTTCTTCTGACACTCAGGTTCAGATCAAGGCTCGATTGCTTCATGGGCAAAGAGGATGCCATGGCAGGCTGACGCCTGCCAGACAATGGGAGAGGTTTTGCAGAGTTTCCTTTACTGCCTTACTGCTTTCTTGCTTTTTTGCTTTTTTGCTTTTTTCTTTGTGTTTTTCTCTTTTCTTCGGGTCTGGGTTTCTCCATGCTGCTGCAGCGACGACATTTTTCACTTCTGGCCGTGGCCACGGTGGCTTCTTTGGGCGCTGCCACCGCGCCCGCCACCTGGGCGCAGACGGGCAGCGGGCCGGCCGCAAACACTGCTGCCTGGAACCAGACCCTGGCGCAGGCACGCGGCCAGACGGTGTACTGGAACGCCTGGGCGGGCGACGAAAAAACCAATGCCTTCATTGCCTGGGCCGGCCAGCAGGTGAAAGCCCGCCACGGCGTCACGGTGGTGCACACGCGCCTGCAGGACACCGCGGAAGCGGTCACCCGCGTGGTGGCTGAAAAAGCTGCCGGGCGCAGCAACGGCGGCACGGTGGACCTCATCTGGATCAACGGGCCGAACTTTCTGGCCATGAAGCAGCAGGGCCTGCTGCACGGCCCCGTCACGCAGCTGCTGCCGAATTTTCAGTATGTGGACACGGTAAACAAGCGCTCGAACGTCATCGACTTCACCACGCCGGTGGACGGCATGGCAGTGCCATGGAGCCTGGCGCAGCTAGTGTTTGTCTACGACGCGGCGCGCATCACCAACGCGGCCGACGTGCCGCGCTCGGCGCCAGCCATGCTGGCCTGGGCCAAAGCACACCCGGGCCGGCTGACGCACCCGCAGGTCAGCAACTTTCTCGGCTCCACCTTTCTGAAACAGGCGCTGGTGGATTTGCTGCCCGACCCCACCGTGCTGCAGGCCCCCGCCACCGATGCCAGCTTTGCCCCCACCACGGCGCCGCTGTGGGCCTGGTACGACCAGCTCAAACCCCACCTGTGGCGCCAGGGCCGGCAGTTTCCGGACAACGGCCCGGCGCAGCGCCAACTGCTGAACGACGGAGAAATCGACATCACGCTGTCTTTTCACCCCGCAGAAGCCGCCGCCGCCGTGCGCGACGGGCTGCTGCCGGCCACGGTGCGGCCGTTCACCTTTGCCAAGGGCAGCATTGGCAACACCAGCTTTGTCGCCATTCCGTACAACGCGGCGCACCAGGCGGGGGCGCTGGTGCTGGCCAACTTCCTTATCAGCGCCGAGGCACAGGCGCGCGCGCAAAGCATCACCTACCTGGGCAACCTGAACGTGCTCGACCTGGCCCGGCTGCCCGCCGCCGAGCGCGCGCGCTTTGTGCAGGACAGCAACCCGGCGCTGCCCACCGCCGCGCAGCTGGGCACGCCGCAGCTCGAGCCGCACGCCTCGTGGATGACGCGCATCGAAGCCGAATGGCGCCAGCGCTACACGCGCTGAAGACCGGCGCGGTGCCGGACGCACACGCTGGCGTCGGCACCGGCACCGGCACTGGCGTTCTGCCCACCGCGCCGCCCCGTTCCCGCGCCCACCTGCTGCGGCTGGCGCCGGTGCTGACCGTGGCCGCCTTTGCGCTGCCCATTGCCTGTGGTCTGGTCGGCACGCTGCTGCCGGCGTTTGGTTATTTGCCTGCCCTGGGCGGCGAACGGCTGGGGCTGGACGCCTGGCGCGCGCTGCTGGGCATGCCCGGTTTCGCCACCAGTGTGCAGTCCACGCTGCTGACCGGCTGGGCGGCCACACTGCTGTCGGTGCTGCTGGCTTTTGGGGTGGCCAGCGCCCTGCACCAGCGCGCCGGCCACCGGCGCCTGGGCGCGCTGCTGGCGCCGCTCTTGGCCACGCCGCACGCGGCGCTGGCCATTGGCATGGCGTTTTTGCTGCTGCCCTCGGGCTGGCTGGTGCGCTGGGCCTCCCCCTGGTGGACCGGCTGGACGCTGCCGCCCGATGTGGCCACCGTCGGTCACCCATCGGGCTGGCCGCTGGTGCTGGTGCTGGTCATGAAAGAGGTGCCGTTTTTGCTGCTGGTGCTGGCCAGCGCGCTGCAGCAGGTGCGGGCGCCCGCGCTGCTGGCCGCCGCGCGGGCCTTGGGCTACGGGCCGGTGCAGGCATGGCTCAAGGTGGTGCTGCCGCAGGTGTACCCGCAGATTCGCCTGCCGGTGTATGCGGTGCTGGCGTTTTCGCTGTCGGTGGTCGATGTGGCGATGGTGCTGGGCCCCGACAACCCGCCCACGCTGGCGGTGCAGGCGGTGCGCTGGTTTGGCGCGCCGGACCTTGCCATGGTGTTTCCGGCCGCCGCCGCCGCCGCGCTGCTGCTGGGCGTGGTGGCGGCCAGCATTGGCGCCTGGCGGCTGGCAGAAGTCATGCTGCGGTCACTGCTGCTGCGCTGGCTGGAGCGCGGTGCTCGCAGCGGCGCTTTGGTGCCACTGGCGCGTGCCGGAGCGGGAATCGGCGCGCTGCTGGCGCTGCTGGCCTTGCTGGCGCTGCTTGGGCTGCTGCTGTGGTCGGTGGCGGCGCCCTGGCGTTTTCCTGATGCGCTGCCGCCCACGCTCACGCTGCAGACCTGGCAGCGCCAGGCCATGCAACTGGCCCGGCCGGTCTGGAACACGCTGGCCATTGGCCTGGCCAGCACGCTGCTGGCGCTGGCGCTGGTGCTGGCCTGCCTGGAAAACGAGGCCCGCGCCGCATTGCCGCACACCGCCGGCCCTGCACCCGGCCAGAAAAGCCGCACCGGCCCGGCGCGCAGCCTGTGGCTTTTGTATGTGCCGCTGCTGGTGCCGCAGGTGGCGTTTCTGTTTGGGCTGCAGGTGCTGCTGGTGCGCTTCGGGCTGGACGGCACGGTGGGCGCGGTGGTCTGGGCGCACCTGGTGTTTGTGCTGCCGTACCTGTTTCTGGCGCTGGCCGACCCGTGGCGTGCGTTCGACGCCCGCTACGCCCGCGCCGCCGCCAGCCTGGGGGCGCCCCCGTGGCGCGTGTTCTGGCGCATCAAGCTGCCGCTGCTGCTGCAGCCGCTGCTGGTGGCCTGCGCGGTGGCATTCGCGGTCAGCGTGGCGCAGTATTTGCCGACGCTGTTTGCCGGCGCCGGCCGCGTGGCCACGCTGACCACCGAAGCCGTCACGCTGGCCAGTGGCGCCGACCG
>JAGOCN010000362.1 GCA_017998735.1 Giesbergeria sp. | reverse complement strand
CCATCCTGGCGGCACTGAACATCCAAAAACCCAATCTCGACACCCAACTGCCCCTGTTGTAGTGGAGCGTTTGATGCGCGACCCTATATGAATCAGTGACTTACGCGGTTAACTGTCGAACTCGGGTGCCCTGTCACGGTACACACAGGCCATCGGCCAGTCCTGAATTTTGGGTAAAAACAGCCTCCAGCCCATATGCAGGCTGCGCCAGCAGCTCCTTTTTCAATAGCAAAATGCACTGCTGTGCCCAGACGCCCTGCAGGCCGGGCGCGGCACCCCTGCGCCAGCGGCTCAGGCCCGGTGCGCATCGCGCGCCAGCAGCGCGTCCAGCGCGTCCAGCAGGGGCAGCGATGGCGGCACGGTGTAGACGCCCTGCCCTGGCGCGTCCACCCCGCGCATGAACAGGTACAGCGCGCCGCCCAGCTGCTGCGCCGGGTTGTAACCGCTCCCCAGCCGCTGGCGCAGCAGGCGGTGCAGCGCCAGCAGGTACAGCGCCGCCTGCACGTCGTAGCGGTGCGCTGCCATGGCGGCGGCCAGCGCGTCGCCGTGGTAGGCACCGGCATCGGCACCCAGGTGGTTGGACTTGTAGTCCAGCACCCAGTAGCGCCCGCCATGTTCAAACACCAGATCGGCAAAGCCCATCAGCATGCCGTGCAGGGCGCGCTCGGGCAGCGGGGCGCGCGGCTGCCCGTCCAGCAGGTGCTGGCGGCACAGGGCATCGACCTCGGCAGCGGCCAGCCGGCCGGCGGGCAGCCAGAACTCCATTTCGGGCAGCACGGTGTTCAGCCCTTGCAGCGGCGCGCCCACGCCCGGCAGCGGGGTGCGCACCACCGCGCCCAGCCACTGCAGCACGGTGTCGGCGTGCGCGGCGTAACCAGCGCGCTCGCAGCGCTGGCGCAAGCGCTGGGCCAGCGCGGCCGACGCCTCTGCGTGGATCTCGGCATCACTGGTGCCACTGGTGCCACTGCTGCCGTCGCTGAAGACCGGGTCCTGCGCTGGCGCACCCGCAGCGCCGAGTGCAAAGCCCTCGCCGGCCAGCCATTCGAGCTGGTCGTGCAAAAAGTTGCCCACCACCGGCCCGCGTGGAAAGCGGTGCCAGGGCGCAGCGGCGGCACTGGCGGCCGCAGCCGTTGCGGCACGGGGCGGCTGCAGCACGGGCAGGTCGCCGCTGCCGTCCAGGGCGCGTTCGTCGTCGCCCGGGCGCGGTGTGTGCGGCAGGCTGTGCAGGGCGGCGGCCGCCGGTGCCACGCCGCGCACCAATTGTGAAAAACTGCCAATGCCCCAGCGGCGCTCGAACACGCCCGCATACACCGGCGGCGTGTGCAGCGGCGCCAGCGCGGCCGGCGCCACCAGCCAGGTGCGCGGCACCTGCGCGGCGCTGGTGTGCGCCGCTGGCTGCAGCGCAATGCCGCTCTGGCCCTGGGCCAGCGCCTGCAGCGGCTCCAGCCAGTCGGCGGCGCTGCGCACCTGCGGCCCGCCCAGCCAGTGGCCGGCGGCGCTCAGGTGCGTGCTGCACACCGTGCTGTGGCCCTGCTTGAGGGTGCCAAAACCCAGCCACAGCGCATGGCGCGCACGCGTCAGCGCCACGTACAACAGGCGCAGGTCTTCACGCTGGCGTTCGCGGTCGGCCTGCGCCAGCGCGGCGTCGCTGGGCTGCAGGTGCAGCGTGCGCTGGCCGTCGTCGCCCGCCAGGTTCAGGAACGTGGTGCCCCGGCGCGAGACGGCGCGCATGCTGCAGGCAAAGGGCAGGCACACCACCGGGTATTCCAGGCCCTTGGATTTGTGCACCGTCACCACCTTGACCAGGTCGGCGTCGCTTTCCAGCCGCACGGTGTGGGTGTCGCTGGCGGCGGCGCTGCCTTCAAGCTGCTGCGCCAGCCAGCGCAGCAGGGCATGCTCGCCATCGAGCTGCGCGCTGGCTTCTTCCAGCAGTTCGGCCAGGTGCAGAAAGTTGGTCAGGCTGCGTTCGCCGTCGGGCGCCTGCAGCCAGCGTGCGGCCAGCCCGAGCTGGTGCAGGCTCTGGCGCAGCATGGCCAGCACGCCCTGGGCGCGCCAGATGGCCTGCAGCGCGCGCAGCTGCGCGGTGCGTGCGTCCAGCGCATCCTCGTCGTGTGCCAGCTGCTCCAGCTCGGCCAACGACAGGCCGATGGTGCCGGTGGCCAGGCCGGCGCGCACGCGGCGTGCGTCCAGCGGCGCGGCCACGGCGTGCAGCCAGTGCAGCAGGTCACGCGCCTCGGCGCTGGCAAACACCGAGTCGCGGTCGGACAGGTACACCGAGGCCACGCCGCGCCGGCGCAGTTCGCGCCGCACGGCAGCGGCTTCCTTGCCGGTGCGCACCAGCACCGCAATGTCGGCCGGGCGCAGGCGCTGGCGTGGCTGGCCGGGCACTTCAAACCCGGCCAGCGGGTCGTTCAGCCAGGTGGCAATGCGCTCGGCGCAGAGCGCGGCAAACAGGCGCCGGTGCTGTTCGTTGTTGCGCAGTTCCAGGTCGTGCTGCAGCACCAGGGCGGGCGCCGGGCCGTCCGCGGTGTGAAAGGCCTCGGCGCGGCCGCGCGCCTGCACCGGTACAAAGGGCAGCGGGTTGTCCTGCCCGGCGCGGCCCCGGAACAGGAAGGCGCCGCCCCCCGGCCGCTGTTCGGCCTGCGCAAAGCCGTGGTTGACCGCGTCCACCAGCGCCTGCGTGGAGCGGTGGTTGGTGCCCAGCACATAGTGGCGCCCGGCAGTGGCCCTGCGCGCCGACAGGTAGCTGTAGATGTCGGCGCCGCGAAAGCCGTAGATCGACTGCTTGGGGTCGCCAATCAGGAACAGCGCGGTGCCGGGCGCGTTGGCAGCGGTGCGGTACAGCCGGTCAAAGATGCGGTACTGCAGCGGCGAGGTGTCCTGGAATTCGTCCACCAGCGCCACCGGGTGCTGCGTGGTCATGCGCACGCGCAGGCGCTCGCCCTGCGGCCCGGCCAGGGCGCGGTCCAGGCGCGCCAGCATGTCGGCAAAGCCGAAACTGCCACTGTGCGCCTTGAGCTGCACGACGCGCTGCTGCACCTGCGCCGCCGCGTGCAGGCGCAGGGCTTCGGCCGGATGCGGCAGGGCGCGCAGTGCAGCCAGCAGGTCCACCAGCGCCTGGAAATTCGCGGGCAGCGTGACCGGGGGGGCGCCGGGCTTGCGCGCTTCCAGCAGGCCTTCGGGGCT
>JAGOCN010000036.1:3593-10262 GCA_017998735.1 Giesbergeria sp. | reverse complement strand
TCTTTGCTTTTCCCTTTGCCTTTTTCTTTGTCTTTGTCTTTGACCGGCTGCACCCGCTTGACCATGAAGCTGATGGCCACGCCGGTCTGGATGCCAAACACGTTGTGCTTGGTGCCGCTGAGCTTGGGGTTGGCGCGCACGTCGCCGCCCAGATCAACCACATAAATATCGGCAAATTCGCTTGCCACCGTCTTGCGAAAACCGTCAAAGGTGCGGCTTTCAATAAAACTGCGGTTGGTCACAAACGCCAGCACACCGTTTTCGTCCAGCCGGTCGCTGGCCCAGCGAAAAAACCGGGCGTACATGTCGTACAGCTTGGTTTTCTGCGCGGTGCTCTCGGCTATGTAGGTTTGCCTGATGCGTGCGTCGATGTGCTGGTATTGGCGGTTTTTGTTGTTGTCGTTTTCGTTGGCCTGGTTGGCGTTGTACGGCGGGTTGCCAATCACCACGCTGATGCGCCGGCTGTTCTGGCGCTTGATGCGCACCACGTTTTCTTCGCTCACGCTGCCAAAAATATCGACGGTGGTGCCCTTGGCGGCGGTGTGCAGGCCGACGTTGTCGAGCGTGTCCACAAAGCACAGGTTCGGGAATTCGGCGTAGTCGCCGGTGATGGCGGCATACGTCGCCTCGATGTTCAGGTTGGCCACGTAGTACGGCAGGATGGCCACTTCGTTGGCGTGCAGCTCGTGCAGGTACTTCTGGGCCAGCTTTTGCGGCTGGCCGCGAAAGTGCTCCAGCAGCTCGCAGATGTAGGTGCCCGTGCCGGTGGCGGGGTCCAGAATGTCCACGCCCTTGTCGATCAGGTTTTTGCCAAAGTGCTTCTGGCACAGCCAGTCGGTGCCGTCGATCATGAAGCGCACGATCTCGCCCGGCGTGTAGACTACGCCCAGGCGGTCGGCGGCTTTGGTGTTGTAGACCTTGTAGAAGTTTTCGTAGATGACCTTCAGGAAGGTCTGTTTTTCGCTGTGGCTGCTGATTTGCGCAGCAGCGGCGCGGATGGCGGCGTAGTAGCTTTCCAGCCCCTTGAGGGTCTGCTTTTTCAGCGCGCCGGTGAAAAAGGCGCCTTCGAGTGCATACAGCCCGCGCGCCACGTTGTTCTTCTGGTGAAAGTCGCTGTCGTCAAACACCTTGGCAAAGATTTCTTCGGTCAGGATGTGCTGGATCAGCATTTCGCGCACATCGGCACCGGTCAGCAGCGGGTTGATGGCCTCTTGGGCGTGCAGCAGAAACTGCACCTCGGCTTCGCGAAAACGGGCGTTGCTGCCATGCGCCTGCTCAATCATGCTGCGCAGCGCGGCCAGCACGGCAGGCAGGTCGGTCTTGAATTGCTCCACCGCTGCGCGGAAGCTGGCGATTTCAGGGCGCTCGTAGCCAAAAAAGAGCTTCAGCAGTTTTTCCAGCGCAGCGGTGTCGTCCACCCTGCAGCGCAGCACTTCGTGGCGGCGCTGCCAGAGCACGCAGCTGACGTCGTCGCTGAAGATGGTGTTGTCCTGCGGGTAGCCTTTGGTGAATTTTTTGACCACCTCGGCGTCCAGATCGTCCTGCGCGTCCTTGGCCTCCCAATAGCCCAGCGGCATGCGCAGCTCGTGCAGCAACGCGCCATCGACCGTGATGTTGGTTTTGAACGCGGTTTTGAGCGGGTATTCGGCCAAGAACACCAGGCCCTGCTGGCGCCCCCAGGCTTTGAGCAGGTCTTTGAAGGCCTCGCGCACAATGGTTTCGCGCTGGCTGCCGCTGACTTTTTTAAGAACGTCGAGCTGCCGCAGGTACTCGTTGATCAGAATTTGGCCCATGGGGTCGCGCGTCTCGGGTGGAAAAGGATGGCGTGAGCGTACAGCGCGGCCATGGCGGGGCGGTGGCATGGCGTTGGCATGGCCACCACCGTGGTTTTGGCACCACCAAAAAATCAGACAAAATCGGCTTCCAGCGCATGCGTTCATTGCGCTGACAGCTATTGAAACAGGAGCGTTTTGGGTGGTGCCAGCAGCGCACCCGCTGCCAGCGCCCTGCCCCATCCTCTCCCTCTTCCAAAGAAGGAAGGAGCCAAACCGGGCAGTCAGGCTTTGAGGTAGTCCGACTTGCCGCCCAGCCAGTGCGCCACATGCTGCGCCGCCAGTTCAGGGTGGCGGTCGAGCATCAGCGGCGCCACTTCGCGTGCCCAGTCCAGCAGCGCAGCGTCTTTTTCCAGATCGGCAAAGCGCAGCAATGCATCGCCCGACTGGCGCGCGCCCAGAAATTCACCGGGGCCGCGAATCTCCAGGTCGCGGCGGGCGATTTCAAAGCCGTCGTTGGTGTCCAGCATGGCGCGCAGGCGTTCCTTGGCGGTTTCGCCGACGCGGCCGCTGTCGTTGGTGGCGTACAAGAGCACGCAGGCCGATGCTGCCGCGCCGCGCCCCACGCGCCCGCGCAGCTGGTGCAGCTGGCTCAGGCCAAAACGCTCGGCGTGTTCGATCACCATCAGCGAGGCATTGGGCACGTCCACGCCCACTTCAATCACCGTGGTGCTGACCAGCACGCCCATGCGGGCGGCGGTGAATTCGGCCATCACGGCTTTTTTGTCGGCGCTGGCCATGCGCGAATGCAGCAGGCCGACGCTGACGCCAGGCAGCGCCGCGCTCAGGTCGGCGTGCGTGGCGGTGGCGTCGCTCAGGTCCAGCACTTCGCTTTCCTCGATCAGCGGGCACACCCAGTACACCTGCCGCCCGGCGGCCACCTGCGCGCCAATGCGCGCAATCACCTCGTCCTTGCGGCTGTCGGCAATCAGTTTGGTGACGATGGGCGTGCGCCCCGGCGGCAGCTCGTCGATCACCGACACGTCCAGGTCGGCGTAGTAGCTCATGGCCAGCGTGCGCGGAATCGGCGTGGCGCTCATCATCAGCATGTGCGGCTCCATGCCGTGCGCGGCCAGCTTTTGCCGCAGCGCCAGGCGCTGCGCCACGCCAAAGCGGTGCTGCTCGTCGATGATGGCCAGCGCCAGGCTCTTGAAGCGCACCTGCTCCTGGATGACCGCGTGCGTGCCCACCACCAGCGCCGCTTCGCCGCTGTCCACCAGCGCCAGCATGGCGGCCCGGTCCTTCTTTTTTTGTCCGCCGACCAGCCAGGCGACGCAGCGGCCATGTGCGGCCAGCAGGGGCTCTAACCAGCCGATCATCTTGGCAAAGTGCTGTTCGGCCAGTATTTCGGTGGGCGCCATCAGCGCGCACTGCCAGCCGGCGTCCATGGCAATGGCGGCGGCCAGGGCGGCCACCACGGTCTTGCCCGAACCCACATCGCCCTGCAGCAGCCGGTGCATGGGCACGGCACGCGCCAGGTCCAGGGCGATTTCTTCACCCACGCGGCGCTGCGCCGCCGTCAGGGCAAACGGCAGCACCGCCAGCAATTGCTCGTGCAGCGGCAGTACGCCGCCCTGCGCCGGTTTGGCGCGCAGCACGGGTGCGCGCAGGCGGGCGCGTTCGCGGCGCGATTGCTGCTGCGACAGCTGCTGCGCCAGCAGCTCTTCGGCCTTGAGCCGCTGCCATGCCGGGTGGCTGTGGTCTTCCAGCGTGCCAAGCGCCACATCGGGCGCCGGGTGGTGCAAAAAAGTGAGCGCCTCGCGCAGGCTGGGCAAGGGCTGGAGGCCTTTTTGACCCTGAAACGCCATCGGCGGCTGCGGCAGCGATGGCGGCAGGGTTTCGGCCAGCTCGACGCGCTGCAGCGCGGTCACCACAGCGCGGCGCAGGTACGGCTGCGGCAGGCCGGCGGTGGTCGGGTAGACGGGGGTCAGCGCGCTGGGCAGCTCGCCGCCAGCGGTGCGAAACGCCGGGTGCAGCATCTGCCGCCCCCAGAAGCCGCCCTTGACCTCGCCCCGGATGCGCAGGCGTGCGCCCACCGCCAGGGTCTTGAGGTGCGAAGGGTAGAAGCTGAAAAAACGCAGTTCGCAGGTGGCGCTGCCGTCGTCCACCACCACCACCAGAAAGCGGCGCGGGTGCTGCTGGATATCGCAGGCGGTCACGGTGGCCTCGATCTGCACCACCTCGCCTTCGCGGGCGTTTTTGAGTGGCGTGATGCGGGTCTCGTCCTCGTAGCGCAGCGGCAGGTGCAGCGCCAGGTCGATGGGCCTGACCAGGCCCAGCTTGCGCAGCGCCTTTTGCGGCGCCGTCAGTGCGGCCTTGGCAGCAGCAGCAGGGGCAGCGGGAGCAGCGGGAGCAGCGGCAGGGGCCGCAGCAGAACGGGAAGGAGCGCCGGCACCAGCGGCAGCGGCGGGCTGTGAGGACATGCCTGCATTTTTACCCAGTATCGGCCGGGGTGGTGCAAGGTTTTCCATAGCACTGCAGACAGGCTGGCTGCGGGCTGGAGTGCTGTGGGGCCGGCAGGCGCGAATCAGTCGCCCTGCGCCGCCAGGCCGTCGTGCAATGCCACCAGCGCCTGCGTCAGCTTGTGCTGCGGCTCCAGGTGGACCAGCGGCAGCGCCTGCTGGTGCGACTCGCGCACCTTCACGGACGCCGGCAGGTACGGCTGCAGCACCGGCAGGCCCTCGTCGATCAGCGCCTGCACCAGTTGCTGCGGCAGTTTGGCGCGCGCCTGGAACTGGTTGACCACGATGCCGCGAATGGCCAGAGCCGGGTTGTGGTCGGCGCGGATTTCCTGCACGTTGGCCAGCAGCGTGTAGAGCGCCTGGCGAGAAAAGTCGTCGCAGTCGAACGGAATCAGGCAGCCGCTGGCCGCCATCAGCGCCGAGCGGGTGTAGAAATTCAGCGCCGGCGGAGTATCGATGTAGATGCGGTCGTAGTGCGGCGCCAGTTCGGCCAGGGCTTCCCGCAGCTTGTAGATCTTGTGGCGCGACTCCAGCTTGCTTTGCAGTTCGTCCAGGCGCGGGCTGGACGCCAGCAGGTCCAGGCGCTCGAACGGTGTGCGCACGATGAAGCTGGTGGTCGGCTCGGGGCTGAAGCTGAAGCCCAGCGTCTGGTCAAAAAACTGCGCCAGGCCGGGCTGGTCTTCGGCCGGTGCGTGGCCCAGCAGGTAGGCGCTGGAATTGCCCTGCGTGTCCAGGTCCACCACCAGCGTGCGCAGCCCCTGGTGGGCGCTGATGGCTGCGAGGTTGCAGGTGATGGTGGACTTGCCCACCCCTCCCTTCTGGTTGAAAACGACAAGCGGCATGGATGGACTCCCGGTGGGCACTGGCGGTGTGGTGCCTGGTTGAAAACAGCAGGGCGCGGTCGCTGCACTGCAGCAGGGGCGCCCCGGCGGGCAGCTGCCCGGTGCGGGCCGATTATGGGTCAGTGCCCATGGGACAATCGGCCCCGCCCTGCGGCCCGCCGGGCAAGCCTTGCCCCCGCCTTTGTCCTTTTTTCTCTTCTTGGCACGGGCCTGTCCGGCCCTCAAGCACCATGACCGATCTGACTTCCCTCGCCTGCGGCCCCCACGGCGGCACCGGCGCAGCGCCCTTGCCTTTGCCTTTGCCTGAGCCGGCGTCTGCAAACACCCCGGCCCCTTTCACCCTCAGCGACTTCGACTTTGCCCTGCCCCCGCAGCTGGTGGCCCAGCACCCCGCGCCCGAGCGCAGCGCATCCCGCCTGCTCGACGGCCGCGCCGCGCAGCCGGTGGACCGCATCTTCAAGGAACTGCCCGCCCTGCTGCGCGCCGGCGACCTGCTGGTGTTCAACGACACCCGCGTATTGAAAGCGCGCCTGTTTGGCGAAAAAGCCAGCGGCGGCAAGCTCGAACTGCTGATCGAGCGCGTGCTGACCGGCGAAGCCGGCACCGACCAGGGTGCGGGTGGCGGTGCTGGCGGCGCTGGCCACAACGAAGTCGTCGCCCACATGAAGGTCAGCAAGAAACCCCTGCCCGGCGCCGTGGTGCACATGGCGGGCGGGCGGCGCGGCGGCGGCTTTGACGCGCTGCTGCTGGGCCGCTGGCCGGACGACAACGGCCCGCTGTTCCGTTTTGCACTGCACGGCCCGGCCGGTGAGACCCCCTGGCAGCTGATGGAGCGCCATGGCCACCTGCCGCTGCCGCCCTACATCGAGCGCCAGCAAAGCAGCGGCAACGACCCCGACGCGCAAGAGGACAGCGAGCGCTACCAGACCGTGTTTGCCCGCGCCCCCGGCGCCGTGGCCGCCCCGACGGCCGCGCTGCACTTTGACGAAGCCGTGCTGGCCGACCTGGAAGCGCACGGCATCGAGCGTGCCAGCGTCACGCTGCACGTCGGCGCCGGCACCTTTCAGCCGGTGAAAACCGAAAACCTGGCCGAGCACCGCATGCACAGCGAGTGGTACAGCATCCCGCTGCCCACCCTGGCCGCCCTGGAACGCTGCCGCCAGCGCGGCGGCCGCGTGGTGGCAGTGGGCACCACCACGGTGCGTACGCTGGAATCGTGGGCACGTTCGGGCCAGACCACCGCCGACACCAGTATCTTCATCACGCCGGGCTTTCAGTTTCAGGTGGTAGACCTGCTGGTCACCAACTTCCACCTGCCCAAAAGCACCTTGATGATGCTGGTCAGCGCCTTTGCCGGCTACGCGCCTGTGATGGGCCTGTACCGCCACGCGATTGCACGCAGCTACCGGTTTTTCAGCTACGGGGATGCGATGCTGCTGGAGCGTGGCGGAGTGGCGGGCGGGAAATAAGGTTTTGGGCTTGGGGCTGTCCGGCTGTCCGGCTGTCCGGCTGTCCGGCTGTCCGGCTGTCCGG
>JAGOCN010000036.1:0-3493 GCA_017998735.1 Giesbergeria sp. | reverse complement strand
GGCTGTCCGGCTGTCCGGCTGTCCGGCTGTCCGGCTGTCCGGCTGTCCGGATTTTCAACCCACCCGTCTGGCTGCGCCGAGGAGCGCAGCGGCCAGCGGAAAAGGGCTTGCGACTGTTTGAGCGCTTGCAAAGCGCGAGTTTGAGCAAGACCCCGCTGGACGCGAGCACCGCAGGTTGCCCGCAGCGAAGCGAAGGGACGCAGCCAGCCGGGTCGCCTTTCTTTGGGGGACTTTTCTTTGGCGAGACAAAGAAAAGTGCCTCGCCCGCCGGGGCGAGACCTGGCTTCTGGCCTCAGCAAAGAGCGCGCCGGTTGCAATGGCCAAAGGTCTTTATGCCGCATTTCGAGATCTGTGCAAAAGCAGCATTTTTGCCATAGCCGCTGGCCCTCACCCCCGCCCTCTCCCTGAGGGAGAGGGAGCAAAACCGGGGGCCACGCCTTGATTGAACAGGGTTCGCAAGGCCACCGCCGCTGGCCCCCATCCCAGCCTTCCCCCAGCGGGGGGGAAGGGGCAAAGCCCGGCACCGCACCGCACCGCACCACGCCGTATTTTGCTATTAAAAAAATAGCTGTCAGCGCATTCCCAGCAAGCGCTGGAAGCCATTTCCATCCTTTTTCACAACCCCAGGTGCTGCGCCACAAAATCCGCATCCTTGTCGCCCCGGCCGGACAGGTTGACCAGAATCGTCTGCGCGGGTGACATGGTTTTGGCGGCTTTCATGGCCCAGGCCACGGCATGGGCACTTTCGAGCGCCGGGATGATGCCCTCGGTGCGCGACAAGGTCATGAAGGCGTCCAGGCACTCGTCGTCGGTGATGGCTTCGTAGTGCACCCGGCCGATGTCCTTCAGATAGCAATGCTGCGGACCGACGCCGGGGTAGTCCAGCCCGGAGGCAATCGAGTACACCGGCAGCGGCTCGCCCGCTGCGTCCTGCAGCGTGTAGCAGGCAAAGCCGTGGATGGAGCCTTTGGTGCCGCGTGCCATGGTGGCGGCGTGGTCGGGTGTGTCGAGGCCACGCCCGGCCGGCTCGGTGCCGACCAGCGCCACGCCGGCGTCGTCCAGAAATGCGGTGAAGATGCCGATGGCGTTCGAGCCGCCGCCCACGCAGGCCACCACCTGGTCGGGCAGGCGGCCATGCTGCGCCAGGCAC
The DNA here is from genome assembly GCA_017998735.1 of Giesbergeria sp. Taxonomy (GTDB): domain Bacteria; phylum Pseudomonadota; class Gammaproteobacteria; order Burkholderiales; family Burkholderiaceae_C; genus Simplicispira. The sequence goes on along the minus strand of JAGOCN010000036.1, from coordinate 2,343 downwards.
TGGGCCCGCGCCTCGCGCCCGACGATGCTTTGAAAATCGCGCACCATCTTCGGGAACGGGTGTGGCCCGACCACCGAGCCGATGGCGTAGAAGAAATTCACCGGGTCCAACATGTACTCCTCGAACGCGCTGTCGACCGCGTCCTTGAGCGTGCGCGTGCCACGCGACACCGGCACCAGCGTGCAGCCCAGAATTTTCATCTTGACGACGTTCGGGTGCTCCTTGGCAATGTCGACCTCGCCCATGTGGATCTCGCAGGCTATGCCAACCAGCGCGCAGGCCGAGGCCAGCGCCACGCCGTGCTGGCCGGCCCCCGTTTCGGCCAGCACCTTGGTCTTGCCCATGTGCTTGGCCAGCAATGCTTCGCCCAGGCAGTGGTTGATCTTGTGTGCGCCGGTGTGGTTCAGGTCTTCGCGCTTGAGCACGATGCGCGCGCCGCCCTGGCGTTCGGACAGCCGCTTGGCGTAAAAAATCGGGCTGGGGCGGCCGACATAGTGCGCGTACAGGTCGGTCAGCTCGTCCTGGAAAGCCGCTGTCTGGCGCACCGCTTCATAGGCACCGTTGATGTCGTCCATCACGGCCTTGAGCTCTGGCGGAATCAGCTGGCCACCGTATTCGCCAAAGTAGCCCAGGGTGTCGGGCATGTCCAGAAAGGCTGTCTGCTGCTGCTGCATGGGGGAAATCTCCGCAAGGGATCCTCTGCATAACCTCTTTTTCTGCTTTCCCCACCCAATTAAATCAACAAGTTACAAGCGCGAATTTGTCGGAAATTGGGGTTATGCAGAGGTTCCCAAGAGGGCTGGAAGAAAAAGAAAGGACAAGCGTGAAAGCATAAATCGCCCGCCTTGCAGTTTTCTTCCAGCCGCGCCCTGCAGCGAGGTGGCTTCAGCTGGGCGGTTGGGGAGCCGGTTCTTTTGCAGGTGCCTGTGCCTGCGCAGCGCGGAACGCCTTGGCCTGGCCAAAGTGGCCGCAGCCAATGAACGGCACCGGCGGGCGCAGTGCCGACAGGGGCGAGGGGTGGTTGGCGCACAGCACCAGGTGGCCGCGGTCGGCCGGGATCAGCGTGCGCTTGCTTTGCGCGTGCGCGCCCCAGAGCATGAACACCACGGGCCGCTCGCCTTCGGCCACATGGCGGATGAGCGCATCGGTCAGCGCCTCCCAGCCCTTGCCGGCGTGGCTGGCGGCCTGGCCTTCTTCCACGGTCAGCGTGGTGTTGAGCAGCAGCGCGCCGTTTTCGGCCCACGACATGAGACTGCCGCCCGGCACCGGAAAGCGCGGCGGCGGCGTGCCCAGGTCGCGCTCGATTTCCTTGAAGATGTTGCGCAGCGAGGGCGGCACGCGCACGCCCGGCGCCACCGAAAACGCCAGCCCGTGCGCCTGGCCCCGGCCGTGGTAGGGGTCCTGGCCCAGCATGACGATGCGCACGGCACCGGGCGGGGTCAGTTCGAGCGCCTGCAGCGGGCGCGGCGGAAAGATGCTGGCGCCCGCGTCCAGCCGGCTTTGCAGAAAAGCCAGCAGGCGCTGGCCGGTGGTGCTGGCAAAGAAGGCGTCCACCAATGGCTGCCAGCCGGGGGCCACCGGCCAGTCGGCAGGCTGGGCACTTTGCAGCTGGTCGGGTGCCGCAGCGTTTGCCTGGGTGGGGCGGGACGCAGAGAGGTTGGCAGGGTCTGCAGGGCGGTCAGAGCCGCCTTCAGGCAGCAAGGAAGAGTTCATGGTCAAAAGGGCCTCCAGCGCAGGTAGATCCTGCGCTTATAGCTATCCATTTGATAGTCGGCAAGTGCCCCCCTGCCATGCCCATTTCCCTGCCAGGGAACAGCCGTGTGCCTCAGCCGAACAGTTCGGCCAGCGCCGTGCCGGGGTCTGCTGCGCGCATGAAGGCTTCGCCCACCAGAAAGGCATGCACGCCGGCATCGCGCATTTTTTGCACATCGGCGGGTTTGAGGATGCCCGACTCGGTCACCAGCAATCGGTCCTGCGGCACGTCCGCCAGCATGTCCAGCGTGGTCTGCAACGTCACTTCAAAAGTGCGCAGGTTGCGGTTGTTGATGCCGACCAACGGGGTTTTCAGGCGCAGCGCACGCTCCAGCTCGGCGCGGTCGTGCACCTCCACCAGCACGGCCATGTCCAGGTCACGCGCAATGGCTTCAAAGTCCAGCAGCTGCGCGTTGTCCAGGCAGGCGGCAATCAAGAGCACCGCATCGGCGCCCATGGCACGCGACTCGTAGATCTGGTAGGCGTCGACCATGAAGTCCTTGCGCAGCACCGGCAGCTGGCAGCTGGCGCGCGCCTGCTTCAGGTAGTCGACCTGGCCCTGAAAGAACTGCCGGTCGGTCAGCACCGACA
>JAGOCN010000361.1 GCA_017998735.1 Giesbergeria sp. | reverse complement strand
CTGCAGGCGCGCCTTCTGGCCAATGCGCACCTGCACCGAATCAAGCGGGCCCAGCAGCGCTTCCACCTCCATGCGCGACAGGTCCACCACTTCCAGAATGCGCGTGTCCACCCCGACGCGCTCGCCGTTTTGCGCCAGCCGCGCCGTCACCTGGCCGCTGATGGGGCTGCGCAGCACCGTGTCCGCCAAGGCCTTGCGTGCCACATCGGCGCCGGCCTGCGCCGCCTGGTAGGTGGCCTGCGCGGCCTGCAGGCTGGCCTCGGAGGTCTGCAGCGCAGTGCGCGAAATGAAGCCCTGTTCCACCAGCGCCCGGTTGTTGTCGAACTGGCGCTGGCTGATGTCGGCCTGCGCCTGCGCCGCGCTGGCCTGCTGCTGCGCCTGGCGCAGGCGGGCCTGCATTTCCACCGCCTCGATGCGCGCCACTTCCTGCCCGGCGCGCACGCTGTCTCCTTCGCGCAGTGCCAATCCTTGCAGTTCGCCGGCCACCCGCGCCTTGACGGTGGCCGAATTCACCGCCTGCAGCGTGCCCGACACCGGCACGCCCAGCAACAGCGTGCGGCGCGCCACGGTCCACAGTTCGTCCGCTGCCACCGTGACGCGCACCTGCGCCGCTGCCGCCGGGCTGCTGGCCACGGCCAGCGCCTGCTGTTCGGTCTGCCGCTTGGCCAGCGCACGCCAGACGGCGCCGCCCACCAGGGCAACTGCCAACAGCACCACCAGCCACACCACCCAGCGTTTACGGGAATTCATGCGAGTTCAATCAGCAAAAAGGAAAAGAAAAAAGGGTCGGAAAACGGCACGGTTCATGCCAGGGGCGGCAGCGCAGCAAGCGTTGACAAAGGGGCGGGGGCTGGCGCTGGCGCCGGTGGCATTGCGCACAGGCCGCCCAGCAGAATGTCCACCTGGGTGTCGATGTAGCGCTGCGGACAGAAGCTGCCCCCCGCTGGCATGCACGCATGGGCCGAATGCCGGCACAGGCTGAGAAAAATCATCGGCGCCAGCACGGCATGCACCGCGCAGTCCAGGTCCAGCACGCGGAATTCGCCGCGCGCCATGCCGCGCTCCAGCACGCGGCGCACCAGCTGCTGGCCCGGCGCCACCACCTCGCGCTGGTAGAACTGCGAGATTTCCGGAAAGTTGCCGGCCTCGCTGAACACCAGCTTGGTGATGCCGGACGCAGGGGTGGAGCCGATGTGCTGCCACCACGACGCAAAGCACGCACGCAGCATGTCGGCAGTGCTGCCGCGAAACTGTTCAAACTCGGCGTTCCAGCCGTCCAGGCGCCCGGCAATGTTCTGGCGCACCACCGCCTTGAACAGTTCTTCCTTGCTGGAAAAGTACAGAAACAGCGTGCCCTTGGACACCCCGGCGCGTTCGGCCACGGCTTCGACCCGCGTGGCGGCATAGCCGCGTTCCACAAACAGCGCCAGCGCTGCGTCCAGCAGTTCACCGGGGCGTGCCTGCTTTCGGCGGGCAGGGCGCAAGGCAGGCTCGGCTTTTGAAACGGGAAGGGAAGGGTCAGGGCCGGGGGCAGGCATGAAGAAAGACAAAGGGCTTTGGCGCGTTGCAATGCAAGAGGAAATTTTACTGACTGACCGGTCAGTCAGCACAACCGGGGATTGTGCGCGGCCTTGGAAAATCATGCACCATGCCCGAGATGGTTTCTGCAAGGCCTTTCAGTAAAAACCATTTCATTGCATTCCTTCTCGTCTCGTTCCATTCGTCCATTCATTCCGGTGCAGCAATGCAACCACACAAGGAGCTTTTACCCATGCCATCGCAAAACCTTCAGACCATCACCCTGGGCGGCGGGTGTTTCTGGTGCACCGAAGCGGTGTTTGACCGCGTGCGCGGCGTCACCGACGTGCAAAGCGGTTATTCCAACGGCCAGACCGTCAAACCCAGCTACGAACAGGTGTGCACCGGCAAGACCGGGCACAACGAAGTGGTGCGCGTGACCTTTGACCCGGAGGTCATCGGGCTGCACCAAATCCTGCAAATCTTCTTTGCCACGCACGACCCGACCACGCTCAACCGCCAGGGTAACGATGTGGGAACGCAGTACCGCAGCGGCATCTACTTTCACACGCCCGAGCAGGAACAAATTGCCAAGGACATGCTGCAGGGCATGGAGCGCGACGGCATTTTTGCCAGCCCCATCACCACCGAAGTGGTGCCGGTGGCCAACTATTCCGACGCCGAGGACTACCACGACAACTACTACGCGCGCAATCCGCACCAGGGGTACTGCTCTGCCGTGGTGGGGCCGAAAGTGGACAAGTTCCGCAAGACCTTTGTGCAGTTTCTCAAGGCGGATGAATGAAACTTGCATGACTGTATTGGCGCTGTCTGCATTGTGAAATGCAGCAGGTGCAATGCGGCAATCGCGGCAAAGAGCAGCCATGCCGGCTTTGCCTGACGCCTGCCCGCTGCCACTCACTCCCAAAGCGAAATCTGAAGCAGCCTCTGGCTGGCCATACAGCCAGAGGCGAGGCTGGAACTGTTTCTGATCAACCCTTGTTTTTTGGCAAAAAGTGCCCCCAGCGCAGGCAGGGCCTGCGCCAGCAGCTTCTTTTTTGATAGCAAGAGACAGCAAGATTCAAAGCTGGCTGCTGGGCTTGTTGCTGAAATTGCTGAAGGGCTTTGGCCCGGTGGGTTGCGCTGGCCTGAACAGCGCAACCAGCTTCAAAAATTTGGCGGCCCGGCGACTGGCTTGGTGGCAACGCCAAGGCTGTGGCACAGTGCGCTGCTTTTTCCATTCGCCTGTTTCTTCAGCCGCTGCAGACGGCGTTGTACAGGCCCAGCCTGCGCCAGCATTGCTGCCTGGCTTTTTCTTCACTTTCCATGACTTCCTCGCAGGCCCAAGGAAATCCAGTGCCGCCGTTACAGCAGCAGCAACCAAAAAAGCAACAGCAACCTCTGTCCGCCTGGCAGGTGTTTGCCGTGTTTCTGCGCCTGGGCTTCACGTCCTTTGGCGGTCCTGTGGCGCACCTGGGGTTCTTTCGCACCGAATTTGTGCAGCGCCGCCAGTGGCTGAGCGAGCGCAGCTATGCCGATCTGGTGGTCCTGTGCCAGTTCCTGCCCGGCCCGGCCAGCAGCCAGGTGGGCATGGCGCTGGGCCTGCTGCGCGCCGGGGTGCCGGGGGCCGTGGCAGCGTGGCTTGGGTTCACGCTGCCATCGGCGCTGCTGCT
>JAGOCN010000360.1 GCA_017998735.1 Giesbergeria sp. | reverse complement strand
GCCGGGAAAGTCCAGGTCCACCAGCGCGGCCAGGGATTCTTCGCGCAGGTTTTCAAACATGCCGCCCTGCACGATGCCAAACAGGGCGTTGGGGTTTTCCAGCCGGGCAAATTCGGCCTGGCTGCGCTTGGCCCAGCGCAGGCTCATCTCCATCGACTTGCGGGCGTCGCCCTCGCTGGTCAGTTTTCCCTGGGTTTCGTAGGGCGTGCATTCGTCCAGCTGCATGGCGATGTCGCTGTTCAGCCCGGTCTGGATCTGCATGCTCACTTCGGGCGACATGAACAGCTTGTCGCCGTTGACCGGAGACGCAAAGGTCACGCCGTCTTCGGTGATCTTGCGCATGGCGCCCAGGCTCCACACCTGAAAGCCGCCCGAGTCGGTCAGGATGGGCTTGTGCCACTGCTCGAAGGCGTGCAGGCCGCCAAAGCTCTGCATCACCTCGCGTCCCGGGCGCATCCACAGGTGGAAGGTGTTGCCCAGGATGATCTGCGCGCCCATGTCGTGCAGGCTTTGCGGCAGCACGCCCTTGACGGTGCCGTAGGTGCCCACGGGCATGAAGATGGGGGTCTGGACCACGCCGTGGTTGAGCGTGAGGGTGCCGCGCCGGGCATGGCTGGCGGGGTCGGTGGTGAGAAGGTCAAACTGCAGCATAGGGGCGCGATTGTCCCAGATGGGCAAGGCAGGCGCGTGCCGGGGCAGGGCGCCGCCGCGCCGCTGTTTCCAGCCCTGCAGAGCGCCGCCCGGTGGGCACAAACCCCGGTGAACCCCGGCAAAACGCAGCTGTGGCGCCGCTACACTGGACTGAACCGCTCTACAAAAAAAGGAACCCTGCCATGCCGAAAATTCTGATTGCCGTCGATGGCTCGACGCTGGCGCTGGACGCCGTGCACCATGTGCTGGGGCTGGTGCGGGACGGCCTGCAGGCCGATGTGGTGCTGGCCAATGTGCAGGAAGCGGCGTCGCTGTACGAGCTGGTGATGTCGCGCGACCCGGAGCTGATTGCCAGCGCCAGCGTGGCGGCGGGCGAAGACCTGATGGCATCGGCCCGTGCGCTGCTGGACGCGGCCGGCGTGCCCTACGACACCGAAATCGGCATAGGCGACCCGGCGCACACATTGGTGGACCTGATTGAAAACACCCAGTGCGACATGGCGGTGATTGGCGCTCGTGGGCAGGGCGCCATCACCAGCGCGCTGCTGGGCTCGGTCTCGCAAAGCCTGGCGCATTCCAGCCCGGTGCCGGTGACCATCGTGCGCCACAGCGCGCCCGAGGTGGAGCCGGGCGATTTGGTGGAAGGTGACACCACGGGCGAATCGCTGGAAGGGTTTCGCGGGGATTGAGTGAAGGCAAACGGGTGCAGGGGCGGGCGCTGCCAGTGGTGGAGCGTGGTGATAACAGCGCTTTTCCAGCGCACAAACCCAAGCACCTGGACGTGTCCGGCAGTACGCCATTGCAAGCGCCGCCGGCCCTCACCCCCGCCCTCTCCCAGAGGGAGAGGGAGCCATGCCAAAGCCAGCGCTGTGCTGGTTTTTTTCCTTAAAAATCCACCAAACTCAAGCCCACGCTCAGCACGGTGCGCTTGCGGTTGTAGTCGATCAGGCTGTCGCCGTAGCCGGTGAACAGCTGGGTGTGCAGGCGCAGGTTGCTCTTGCCGCCGCCAAAGCCCTTGCCCAGCGTCTGCAGCCATTCGAGCTTTGCCGAGCCGCGCGTGTGCTGCTTGAGCGAGTGGCGCAGCGTCAGCGCAAAGGTGTTGCTGGCGCTGGCGTTCCAGGTGGTTTGCAGCTCGCCCCGGCCGATGTAGTCGACGATGTCGGGGTTGTCGTCCTTGCGTGCGCCTTCGTTGACGCGCTTCCACACCCGCGCCTGCACCGTCCAGGCATTGCCCAGTTCCATGCCGGCCATCAGGTAGGTGCGGTTCCAGCTGCGCGACAGCGGCAGGCTCTGGCCGTTGGACTGGTGCGCCAGGCCAATGCCGCTGTAGCGCAGGCGCCAGCCCAGCGGCAGGCGCAGGTCGGTCGGGTAGACATACATCACTTCGGGTTCGTGGTCGGTGGCGCGAAACGGCCGCGAAATGTCGGGCGAGAACAGCTGCCAGTACGACTGCTGGGTGTAGCCCACCCACAGCGAATCCTTGCGCGGCGAGTCGCCCCCGGTCAGCAGGCCCTGCGCCACCTTGGTGCGCACCGACAGCTGGATGCGGTTTTCCACCGTGCGGTAGTCGATGGCGTCGAGCGCGCTGTGGTCGGCCACATTGGACGTGGGCAGGCGGTTGACAGTGTCGGCCACCGTGACCGACACGTTCAGGGGCCGGTAGCCGCGGAAGCTGAAGGTGCCGCAGTCGGTGCCGTCTTCCAGCTCCCAGAAGCGCGACAGCGAACTGAACTGCGCATCGCGGCAGCCCACGGTGCGCGGCACCTCCACCACTTCCAGCGCCACCGGTGCCGGAGCGGGCGGCGCCAGGCGCGCTACGGCAGAGGTGCTGCCTGCACCTGCAACATGCTCGGTGGCCGATGCCGCCGTGCCCGGGGCAGCGGCCCCTTGCCGGCCAGCCCAGCCATCAAAACAGGCCAGCCGCGCAGCCGCGTCGCCCTGCAGCGCGGTACAGGCCTGCCAGGCCGTGGCGCCTGCGGCGGTTGCAGAGGTGGCAGTGGCTGGCGCTGCGGCTGCGGTCTGGGCCAGCACCGGCGCGGCCGGCAGCAGCGCCAGCCACAGACCGGCCAGCGCCGCTGCCAGCGGCGGGCGCGGCAGTGGTGCCACGGAAAAATTGCGGGGTGGGAAGGAGTGCATGAAGAAAGGAAGAAAGGGGCAAAGGAAAAGGGGAAAGTCAGCAGCACCGCACAGCAGCGGCTTGCCAGGCCGGTGTGTTTGAAGGTGCGGTGGCAGGCAGGGGCATCAAAGTTTGGGGTGTTTGGAGGCGCCAGCCCAGGCAGGGCTTGCGCCAGCAGCTATCAAAAAAGGAGTGTTTGGCAGGTTGGTGGACTGCGAGCAGTGGGCCTGTGCGTCAGGGCGCCGGCAGTGCCGCCTGTTTTGCTGCCTGGGCGGCTGCCTTGGCGGCAAACTCGGCCCGCAGGGCCTTGAGCTTTTCGCGCGGGTCTTCGCGGGCGGTGGTCTTGTCCAGTGCCATTTCGGCAATGAAGCGGCTCGGTTGCGCGGCCACCATTTCGCGGCCTTTCTTGCGTTTTTTGGTCCAGC
>JAGOCN010000359.1 GCA_017998735.1 Giesbergeria sp. | reverse complement strand
CGCTGGCCTGGGGCGCGATCATCACGCTGCTGATCAGCGGCTCGATGGTGCAGCTGGTGCGCCGCATCATTGCCAAGGTGGCGCTGCCGCTGGTGGTGCTGTCGCTGGTCTGGCTGAGCTGGCAGTTTCTGTCGCTGGCGCAGGCGCAGGGCTTGAGCGAAATCTGGCAGCGGCGCGGCACCGGCGGCATGGGCGTGATGCCGGCGCTGGACCTGGTGATTGCCATGCCGATGTCGTGGCTGCCGCTGGTGGCCGACTACGCGCGCCATGGCGTCAGCGGCGCATCGGCCATGCGCGGTACCTGGCTGGGTTTTGCACTGGCCAACATCTGGTGCTATGCGCTGGGCGTGCTGGTGGCGCTGGTGCTGCCGAGCCAGGATTTGGTGACGGCACTATTGCTGGCCCAGGGCGGACTGATTGCGCTGTCGCTCATCCTGATTGATGAAATCGACAACGCCTATGGCGATGCCTATTCGGGCGCGGTGTCGGCCCACGCGCTGCAGCCGCACTGGAGCGTGCGGCGCTGGGGTCTGGGCATGGCGGTGGCCTGCACCCTGCTTGCGCTGGTGCTGCCGATGCACAGCCTCGAACCCTTTTTGCTGATGCTCAGTTCGGTGTTTGTGCCACTGTTTGGCGTGATTCTGGGCCGCCTGGCGTTTGGCGTGCGCACGGCGGATTTGCTGGCGCAAGCGCCCCGCGCCCACACATTGCCGATTGCGCTGTGGCTGGCGGGCATCGGCTTTTTTCACCTGGTGCCCAAGGTTGCGCCGGTGCTGGGCTCGGCCCTGCCCACGCTGGTGCTGTGCTTTGTGCTGGCCTATGCCACGCGGCCACGGGTGCAGCCGGGGGCGGGCACAGTGGCGGCAGGCGCCTGAAGTTTCTGCGCCAAACCCAAGGAGCGCGCACACCGCACAGCGGCGTGTGCGTTTTTTTGCATTTCATTTGCTCCTGAAATGTGAGCTGCTGGCGCAGTCTGCGCCTTGCTTTGCAGCACAAAAACCTTGCAAACCCATGCACAGCCTGCGCCAGCAGCTCACATTTTGCGCAAGGGGCTGGAACTTCACACACCCTTGTCTGTCGGACCGGCACCCATGCGGTGCATGGGTTGCCTGTACAGACAAAGGAGTGTTGTTGCCGTGTTGATGCTGTCGTTACCGTCCCTGTCCCGCCGTTTTTCGCTTTCCCTGGCCGCTCTGGGCCTGGCCACCGTGGCCACTGTCGCTGCCCTGCCGGGCACTGCTGCTGCCGCCCCGCGCGCAGCAGAATTTGTCAGCATCCAGGGTTCGGCCGTCAACGTGCGCGAAAAACCCACCACGCGCTCGGCCACGCTGTGGGAGATGGGCCGCGGCTACCCGCTGCAGATCACGCAGCGCAAGGGCCAGTGGCTGCGCGTGAAGGACTTTGAAGGCCCGATGGGCTGGGTGCATGCACCGCTGACCAGCAAGTCGCCGCACATGGTGGTCACGTCCCGCACCGCCAACCTGCGCGCGGGCCCCGGCACGCAGCACCGCCGTGTGGGCCGGCTGGAGCAGCACGAGGTGGTCAAGACCTTGAAAAAATCCGGCAGCTGGGCACAGGTGCAGCGCGAAGGTGGACAAAAGGGCTGGATTGCGCGCCGCCTGGCCTGGGGCTGGTAAACCCGTAAACCCGTGAACCCGTGAACCCGTGAGGCTGGCCACCAGCATTTTTTTGGCCGGCTGCCGCCAGTTTCTCGCACAGGCTGCAGTGCCTGGCTGCCTTGGTGCGGCACTGAAAAACCCACAGGCCGGCAGCATGCAGTGCACCGCGCCCGCAGCGTGTCAGGCCACCGACACCAGCACCACCCCGAAGTGGCCATGAAAAAACCTGCAGGCAGCAGCGGCTGCAGGCAGGTTGTTCCAAAAACTGGCGCGGGCAGCCGGGCCAGGCGCTCAGGCGCTCAGGCGACCTTCTCTTCGGCAGCAGCAGCGGCGGCGGCGGCTTCGGCGGCCACGCGGTAGTTTTCAATGCCGTCCATGATTTCCTTGTGGGCCGAATCAATGCCTTCCCAGCCCAGCACCTTGACCCACTTGCCTTCTTCCAGGTCCTTGTAGTGCTCGAAGAAGTGGCTCAGCGCCTTCAGGCGCGCCGGGTTCACGTCTTCCACGCTTTTCCACTGCGAGTACATCGGCAGCACCTTGTTGGTGGGCACCGCCAGCACCTTGCCGTCCACACCGGCCTCGTCTTCCATCTTCAGGATGCCAAGCGCACGGCAGGGCACCACTACGCCGGGCACCAGCGCATAGGGGGTGATCACCAGCACATCGACCGGGTCGCCGTCGCCGCTCAGCGTTTGCGGCACATAACCGTAGTTGGACGGGTAGTACATCGCGGTCGTCATGAAACGGTCGACAAAAATCGCGCCCGACTCCTTGTCCACCTCGTACTTGATGGGGTCGGAATCCATCGGGATTTCAACGACCACGTTGAAGGATTCGGGAAGGTTGTTGCCGGGAGTGACTTTGTTCAGGGACATGGTGATCGGTCAAAGGTTGAAAAATGCCAAGAACCCGATTGTTGTCGGGATTAACCCGCATTTTAGGGGCACGCCCCTTGCAGCCGGCTTGCATGCCGCGCTCAAGCGGGTAAATTGGCCCGGTTGGCCAATCGACCCAAAGGGCGGGCGAGGAAGCAACGCAGCGGAGACACTTTCCATGCGTTGTGCCTCCACCGTGCGAGACAACCCCCTTTGGAGACACCGAATGGCTGCTTCTGCATCGCTTACTTCCCCCCTCATCCTGGCGCTGGTGTGCGGCCTGATTGCCGTGGCCTACGGCATCTGGGCGCGCAGCTGGATCCTGGCCAAAGACCCCGGCAACGCGCGCATGCAGGAAATCGCCGCTGCCATCCAGGCCGGCGCCGCTGCCTACCTGGCGCGCCAGTACAAGACCATTGCCATCGTCGGCGTGGTGCTGGCGGTGCTGATCGGCGTGTTTCTGGACCTGCGCACCGCCGCCGGTTTTGTGATTGGCGCGGTGCTGTCGGGCGCCTGCGGCTTCATCGGCATGAACGTGTCGGTGCGCGCCAACGTGCGCACCGCACAGGCGGCCACGCAGGGCATTGGCCCGGCACTCGACGTGGCGTTTCGTGGCGGCGCCATCACCGGCATGCTGGTGGTAGGCCTGGGTTTGCTTGGCGTGACCGGGTTTTACTGGTACCTGGCGGGCAGTTACACGG
>JAGOCN010000358.1 GCA_017998735.1 Giesbergeria sp. | reverse complement strand
GTGCCGGGGTGCTGTCGGCAAGTTACAAATTCAAGGTGCTGGCACTGGACCAGCGTGGCCACCAGTTTCTGGTGATGATGGACCTGGCCCGTGAACATGGCAGTGAATCCGCACGCCTGAGCAGCATCGAGAACGTGATCACGCAAGGCGCCCGCACCCGCCATGCCATTGCAGTCACGGCCGTGTACTGGCGCATCAACGACCAGATTTCGTCTGCCGCACCTGTGGCAGGCGCAGCACTGCAGGCCCCACCTCCCACGCTGGCGCCCCTGCCTGCGGCTGCCAGTGCGGCGCCCTTGCCGGCCGGCAACGTGACACCTGCACCTGCACCTGCACCCGTCTTTGAACCAGCGCCCGCACCTGTCAAGGCGCCGGCACCTGTGTCTTCTCCCGCTGCAGCGCCCGCCGACCGGCTGGTGGCGCCGCGCTTTGATCCCATCGTGGCAGAAGAAGTAGCGGCTTTCCGGCAGGCCCTGGCCGGTGCCCATGCCGGCACGCCGGCCGCGCCGCCGGTGCTGGGCGTGGCGGTGCATTCCGGTGCCCGGCGCACGTCTTTTGCAGAAAGCGAGTTTCCGGACACCCAACTGCCCGAGGAGTACGAGCCGCGCACCCGCAACTCGGACCTGAGCAACACGCAGTACGGCGATCTGTAGAAGTAGAACGCGAAAGCGCTTTGTTCAGGCGCCGTCAAAGTCCACCAATGTGAACAGCGGCAGGCCACTGCCCAGCAGCCGCTCGGCGCCGCCGAGTTCGGGCAGGTTGACGATGGCCGCGCCCTCGATCACCACGGCGCCCAGTTTTTCCAGCAGCTTGCGCCCGGCCATCATGGTGCCGCCGGTGGCAATCAGGTCGTCGATCAGCAGCACCCGCTGGCCTGGCTCCACGGCGTCGGTGTGCAGTTCCACCGTGGCACTGCCATATTCCAGTTCGTAGGTTTCGGCCACGGTGGTGAACGGCAGCTTGCCTTTCTTGCGGATCGGCACAAAACCCACGTTCAGTTCATAGGCCACCACGGCACCCAGAATGAAACCGCGCGCGTCCAGCCCGGCAACCACGTCCGGGCGCCGCTCCTCCTGGGCGTAGCGCTGCACAAAAGCCTGGATCAGCACGCGGAACACGGCCGGGTCCTGCAGGAGCGGCGTGATGTCGCGAAACTGCACGCCCGGCGCAGGCCAGTCGGGCACGGTGCGGATGTGCTGGCGCAGAAATTCGGAAGCACTGGAGGTGTCGGTCATGGTGGTGGATGGAGGAAGAAAAAAGGAATCGGGCGCAGTGTACGCAGCGGCCGTGCTGCCCCTGCTTTCAAAGCTGCCGCGCTGAAGGCGGCAGGTGCTGACCGGAACGGCGGCATGCTTCAGCCGTTGAGCAGCTTGTCCTCGGCACTGGACAGCGCCGTGGGGTGGCCCGACAGCACCAGCGTGTCGCCGGCGCGCAGCACCGTGTCGTCGCCAGGTGCAGACAGGTGGCCGCTGCTGCGCCGCAGGTTGACCACCTGCACGCCCATGGCGTGCAGCGCCAGATGGCCCAGGTTCTGCCCCAGCGTCTGCGCCTCTGGCGGCAGCGTGAAGGTTGACAGCCGCGCCTGGTCGCGTTCGTGCACGGTGTCGTCATCGGCGCCATGAAAATAGCCGCGCAGCAGCTGGTAGCGCGCTTCGCGCTGGTCCTGCACCAGCCGGATCACGCGGCGCATGGGCACGCCCACCAGCGCCAGCGCGTGGCCGGCCAGCATCAGCGAGCCTTCGATGGCTTCGGGCACCACCTCGGTGGCGCCGGCCTCCTGCAGGCGGTCCAGGTGGGTGTCGTCCTGGGTGCGCACCACCACCGGCACCTGCGGCGCATGTGCACGCGTGCTGGCCAGCACTTTCAGGGCGGCCGGCACGTCCAGGTACGTCACCGCCACCGCGCTGGCGCGCACCAGCCCGGCCGCCATCAGCGCCTGCAGCCGCGTGGCGTCGCCATAGACCACCGAGTCGCCCGCCGCCGCCGCCTGGCGCACCCGGTCGGGGTCCAGGTCCAGCGCCATGTACGGAATGCCTTCCTGCTGCAGCATGCGCGCCAGGTTCTGGCCGCAGCGACCATAGCCGCAAATGATGACGTGCTTGCTGGTGTCGATGGCCTTGCGCGCAATGGTGGTCATCTGCAGCGACTGGTGCAGCCAGTCGCTGGCCACCAGTTTCATGACGATGCGGTTGCTGTACATGATGAGAAACGGCGTGGCCAGCATCGACAGCACCATCGCCGCCAGGATCGGGTTCATCAGCGCCGGGCGGATCAGGCCCTGGTCCTGCGTCAGCGACAGCAGCACAAAACCGAATTCGCCCGCCTGCGCCAGGTACAGGCCGGTGCGCATGGCCACGCCGGTGGTGGCGCCCATGCCACGCGCCAGCAGCAGGATGGTGCCGGCCTTGAGCAGCAGCGGCACCACCAGCAGCGCCAGCACCAGCGCCCACTGCTCCAGCAAAATATGCCAGTCCAGCATCATGCCGATGGTGATGAAGAACAGGCCCAGCAGCACATCGTGGAACGGCCGGATGTCGGTGCCCACCTGGTGGCGAAACTCGGTCTCGGACACCAGCACGCCGGCAATGAAGGCGCCCAGCGCCAGGCTCAAGCCCGCCTGCTCGGTCAGCCAGGCCAGGCCCAGGGTGATCAAGAGCAGGTTGAGCATGAACAGCTCTTCGCTCTTGCGCCGCGCCACCAGCGTCAGCCACCAGCGCATCACGCCCTGGCCGCCGGTCAGCAGCACGGTGACCAGCACAATGGCCTTGACCAGCGCCAGCCCCAGCGCTGTCAGCAGTTCGTCGGGCGACGAGCCCAGTGCCGGAATCAGCACCAGCAGCGGCACCACCGCCAGGTCCTGGAACAGCAGGATGCCCATGATGCGCCGGCCATGCTCGGTTTCCATCTCGGCGCGCTCGGCCATCAGCTTGACCACGATGGCGGTGCTGCTCATGGCCAGCGTGCCGGCCAGCGCCAGCGCGGTCTGCCACGACACGTCCCAGACGCCGCCCAGGTGGCGCGCCAGCAGCAGCGTGCCGCCAAAGGCCAGCCCCATGCTCAGCAGCACCTGCAGCAGCCCCAGGCCAAACACGTTGCGCCGCATGGCGCGCAGCTTGGGCAGGCTGAATTCCAGCCCGATGGCAAACATCAGAAACACCACGCCGAATTCGCCCAGGTGGCGCACGCTTTCCGAGTTCTGC
>JAGOCN010000357.1 GCA_017998735.1 Giesbergeria sp. | reverse complement strand
TGCTGCGCTGTCCAGCACCGGGTTGCCTTTGAACAGCAGCCAGTGTGCGTCGTTGATGTCCAGCGGCCCGAAGCGGGTTTGCAATGCGCGCGCGCTCATGTGCAGGCCCGGCTGCATGAAGGCGCTTTTGGCCTGCAGGATGCGCCACCAGCCCGAGGGGCTGTCGGCAAAGTCCAGCTGCTGCAGCATGGATTCTTCGGGTTCATCGCTTTGCGTGCCTTCGACCACGCAGGACATGCCTGGCAGGCAGCTGGCCAAGATGACCTGGCCGGCCTGCGAGGTGTTGGTAAACACCTGCCCGATCAGGTCGCCCGATTCGGGGCTGGCAAACCACAGCACGGAATGCCGGGCGCCGCGCTCGAGCACGCCCTCCAGCGTGTCGGCGTGGGCAGGGGCGCCGCAAAGCGCCAGGGCCAGCAGGGCAAAGGTGGCAAGGCGTTGCCAGCGGGGCAGGGCAGGGTGTGTGTGCATGAGGGATCGGTGTGTCGGGGGAAGGTTTTCAGGTGTCCAGAAGGGTGCCGAGCAGCACCAGCACCAGGCTGCCAAGCAGGGTGGTGGAGGCAAACACGGTGCCCAGCGTGGCAAAAAGCCGGTTGCGCCCGGCCTGCACCAGGGCCGCGATGCCCAGGCCCAGGGCAACCATGTTGGCCAGTGCGGCCAGCAGCAGCACCAGCCCGATGGCGGTGGCCAGGGGCGAGGCTTCGTCCAGCCCGCCGGGCCGGCTCTCGGCCACGCCGGCCACTACAAACACCAGCAGCAGGCCCAGGCCGGTCACGGTGCTGAGGGTGAAGGAGGCAATGCCCATGCCCGAGTGCGGCAGGGAAAGAAAAGGGTTGTGCACCGCTGCTCCGTTCACCAGAAGAAGCCGAAGGGGCCAGGCTGGCCGGCCTGGTAGGTCTTGACCTTGGCGTCAAAGGCCGCGTCGCTGGACCAGATGTAGCGGATCGCCTCGACCCAGGTCAACACTGCCAGTGCCAGGTACAAGAGCGCTGCCAGGGGCGGCAGCACAACCCCCAGCATGGCCGACAGGAACAGCGCCCCCACCGACTGCGCCAGCCCCCAGCCCCAGGCACCCATGTAGAAACGGTGCGCGCCAAAAATGCCCAGAAACAGGGTCAGCAGGGTGAGCACGGCCTTGCTTTTGGGGCGCTGCGCCAACGGTGTTGTGGTCTGCACTGCCAGTGCATTTGCCCTTTGCGGCAGGGCCAGTTGCACCTGCTGGGCGCGGTTGTTGTCATTGAGCTTGAATTCGACGCTCATGCCGCCCTCTGGCGCCACCACGTCCTGCCAGTCGCGGGCATGGAAAAGAAACCGCTGTCCATCGGTGGCCACAATGGCGCCCGCCTCTTTGAGTTCGTTGAAAACGAGAATCTGACCGCGCATGGCGTCCTCTTCGGTAAAGTTTTTTTCACACCCGCAAGGGGCATGGATTCAGCGCAGTCAGCGGTATTTTTTGCTGTCTGGCCGGCCGGGTTGCATCCGCGAAATCGGGTGCTGGGGCGACTTTAGTAAGCAGGTGCGACAGGTGGTGTCGGTGTGTGACGGGCGCTGAAATTCACAGGAATGGCAGGCGCTGCCGAAGTGGAAAAAAGGTGTGTGCAAGCGTCTTGATCAGGGCATTCTGGTGCTGGCCGGACTGCCGTGCCGTCTTCAGAATGTCTTTGGCTTTGCTATCAAATAATGAGCTGCTCGCGCAGTCTGCATATGCGCTGGAGGCTGTTTTGACCAAAAATAAAATCTGTGCAGCGCCTGCTGCTGGCGCTGTGTTTCAGCAGCTGGACAGCCAGAAATGCCCTGGCCTGCAGGCGCACGCGAGGTGCGTGCAGGCTTTCAGGTGCTGGAGCGGACGGTAGCGTTTGCCGGCTGTCCCATCGCATCATCAGCGCCGAATCTGGCAACAAACCCCCGGTCAATGCGCTCTTTCCAGCGCCACACCCAGGCGCCGTTCCAGGCCCAGCGGCCCCAGGCCGCAATGGCGCGGTGGTTGCCGGTGCTGACCAGGTACAGGGCGCGCTGCTGCGGTGTCCAGTCGGCGGGCGGCTGGCCGGTGCACAAAGCGCGCAGGTTTTGCGCCAGCACCGGGCCGGCGCGCACGGCAAACACGCCCGACTTGGGCCGGGCATCGGCATAGGCCGCGATGTCGCCGGCGGCCGTTACCTGCGGGTGCGAGGTGCTTTGCAGCGTGCGCTTAACACGAATGAAGCCGCGGGCATCGGTGTCCAGCCCGCTGGCGGCCGGCCACGCCGGAGCGGCTGCGCCGGTGACGGCCAGGCAGGCGTCGAAGAGCAGCGGCGCGCCGCCGTCGGCAAATACCAGTTGCCCTGCGTCCACGCGCGCCGCCCGCCGGTTGCCCACCCACTGGATGCCGCGCTGCGCCAGCAGCTTTGCCACGCGCCGCCCGGCGCCGGGCGCCACGCCATCGAGCGGCTCTGCGCTACCGCCCACCAGCGTGAGGTGCAGGTGCGACCAGCCCTGCACCATGGCGCGGTGGTGGATCGCCAGCGCCAGTTCCACCCCGGCCGCGCCGGCGCCCAGCACCACCAACTCGAAACGCTGGCGCTGGCTGGCAATGCGCTGCACCACGCCGGGCCACGCGGCCACAAAGCCTTCAATGGGGCGCACCGGCAGTGCGTGCTCTGCCGCGCCGGGCAGTTCGTCCAGCGCCGCCACCGGGCCGGTGTCAATCGACAGGCGGTCAAACGGCAGTTGCGTGCCGTCGGCGCAGTGCAGCGTGTTGTGCTGCAAGTCCAGCGCGGTGCCGGCGCTGGTGTGCAGCAGGGCGCCGGCGCGCCCGGCCAGGGTGTCCAGTGCCACCGCGCATTCGCCCAGACGGTAATGGCCCGCCACCCAGCCGGGCAACATGCCCGAATAAATCTGCCGCCGGTAGGGCGTGACCAGCGTGACCTGCCAGCCCGGCAGCGGGCGCTTTGCCAGGTCGGCCAGCACGCCCAGGTGGGCGTGGCCGCCGCCCAGCAGCACCAGTTGCCGCAGGGGTGCCGTGCCTGGCGCGGCTGCCCTGCCGGCTGTTCCGGCTGTTCCGGTCGTTGCGTTCGTTTCGGTCACGCCTGTGCTTCCAGGCGCAGGTCGCCAAACCAGGCGGTCACCTGGTCGCCGGTGTTGTCGGTGTCGGCGCCCACGGCCACGCCGCCGACACGCGGCATGGGGCCGCCAAAGGCGTCTGCCCAGTCGCGCCGCAGGTCGCGCGTATGGC
>JAGOCN010000356.1 GCA_017998735.1 Giesbergeria sp. | reverse complement strand
GCCGCGCTGGGCGACGCCGGCGTGGGCAAGGTGGTGGCGGTGGCCGACTGGCTGCCCAATGTGCAAAGCCTGCAGAGCGAGGCGTTCTACCGGTCGTTTCGCGAACGCTTCCCCAAGCCGCAGGACGACTATGTGCACATGCGCATGCAGCTCATGGTCGAGGCGCTGGCCCAGTCCATCGAGCGCGCCGGCAGCGTGGACGCCACCGCCATTGCGCGCCAGCTGGAAACCGCCAGCGTGCAGCTGGCCGGGCGCAGCGGCACCATGCGCGCCGCCGACCACCAGTTCCAGCAGCCGCTGGTGGTGGGCGTGATGGAAAAGCAGGGCATGCCAGGCGTGAAGTTCGATGTGGAAGGCTCGGGCTACGGTTTTCGGGTGCTGCGCGACCTGCCAGCCGACAAGGCGCAGCAGCCGCACAGCTGCACCATGCAGCGCTATTGAGCCAGGCAGCCGCCGGCACAGCGCAGATCGCAGGGGAAAAGAAAAAAAGAAGAATTGCGTTGCAGCCACCTGGTGCGCCATCCAGGCCAGCCCGGTGGTTTGGCCTTGTCTGCAGAGCACGCGGGTTGCCGGACGACAGCGGCGCTGGCAGCCGGCGGCTAAAGTCCGGCCATGCTTTTTGTTTCTTCTTTCCGTATGGGGTGGCGCGGTGGCTTTCACTGCCGCAACACCCACTTTGTAGTGCCTGACAAGGTCTGTGTGTCTGCCCTGGCCTGGGTGCCAGCTGTGCCCTGGCGCTGCGCTGCAGACCAGCCTGCCGGGCGGCTGCCATGCTGAGAGAGGGCGATGGCAACGGGCCTCTGCCTGGCCGCAGTCCCGGTGCGGAAATTCTGCCCAAGCCTGGCGCAGCGGTATCGCCGGACGCTTCGGCCGCCGGCCCCGCCTCTGATTCCGCCGCTGGCTCCACGCGCTCTGCAGTTGCCGACCAGTCGCCGCTGTGGAAAACCTTTGTGGTGTTTCTGGCGCCCATGCTGCTCAGCAACATACTGCAGTCGCTGTCGGGCACGCTGAACAACGTGTACCTGGGTCAGATGCTGGGTGTGCAGGCGCTGGCGGCGGTGTCGAGTTTCTTTCCGGTGCTGTTTTTCTTCATTGCCTTCAACATTGGCCTGGGCGCGGGCGCGTCGGTGCTGATTGGCCAGGCCTGGGGCGCGCGCGAGGTGGACCGGGCGCAGGCCATCACCGGCACCACGCTCACGGTGGGCGTGGCGTTTGGATTGCTGGTGGCCGTGTTTGGCGGTGTGTTCACGCAGCCCATGCTGGCGCTGCTGGGCACGCCGGCCGACATCCTGCCGGACGCCACGGTGTATGCGCGCATCGTGCTGGTTGCCATGCCGGGCCTGTTCGTCTACCTGCTGTCCACCGCCATGCTGCGCGGCGTGGGCGACACCATCACGCCGCTCTACACGCTGGGCATTTCCACAGCGGTGGGGCTGGTGCTGACGCCAGCGCTCATTCGCGGCTGGGGAGGGCTGCCGCAGATGGGCGTGGCCAGCGCGGCCGCCGCCACGGTGGTGTCGTTCACGGTCGCCACGCTGTGGATGGGCTGGCGCCTGCGCCGCATGCAAAGCCCGCTGGCGCCGACGCGGGCCTTTGCGCGCCACCTGCGCATTGATGGCAAATTGCTCAAAAGCGTGCTGCGCATCGGCATGCCGACCGGCGTGCAGATGATCGTGGTGTCGATTTCGTCTTTGGTGCTGCTGTCGCTGGTCAACGGCTATGGCTCGGCCGCCACGGCGGCCTATGGCGCGGTCAACCAGGTGGTGGCCTATGTGCAGTTCCCGGCCGTCTCGATAGCGATTACCGCCTCCATCCTGGGCGCGCAGGCGATTGGCGCCGGGCGCTCGGCCACGCTGGGCGCCATTGCGCGCACCGGGCTGGTGGTGAACCTGCTGCTGACCGGCTCGCTGGTGCTGCTGGGCTACCTGTTCTCGCGCCCGCTGATGGGCGTGTTCATCACCAGCCCGGACGTGGTGGACGTGGCGCAGACGCTGCTGCACATTTCGCTGTGGAGCATGGTGGTGTTTGGCATGGCCTCGGTGCTGTCGGGCGTGATGCGCGCCAGCGGCGCGGTGCTGGTGCCCACCGGCATTGCGATTGCCTGCATTGCACTGGTGGAGATTCCGGCTGCGTTGCTGCTCAGCCAGCGCTTTGGGTTGAACGGCGTGTGGATGGCCTACCCGATCAATTTTGTTGCCATGCTGCTGCTGCAGACCGCTTACTACCGGCTGGTGTGGCGCAAGAAGCCGATTCGCAGGCTGGTGTGAGGCGGCTGCTGCTTCAGTCTGCCTACAAATTGAGAGTGCTTTGGTGCCAATTGGCCATTGATCCGAACGGCTTGCTGTTCCAGCGCCGCTGGCCCTCACCCCAACCCTCTCCCAGAGGGAGAGGGAGCAAAACCGGCAGTTCGGCCAGCGCGAAAATCCTCTAGCGCCGGATGCGGTAACCGGTCTTGAACACCCACCACACCACGCCAAGGCACGCCGCCATGAAGGCCAGCGTCATGCCCACGCTCACGGCAATGTGCACGTCCGCCTGGCCGTAAAAAGCCCAGCGCAGGCCGCTGATCAGGTACACCACCGGGTTGAACAGCGACACCTTCTGCCACAGCGGCGGCAGCATGTTGATGCTGTAGAAAGCGCCGCCGAGGAAGGTCAGCGGCGTGATGACCAAAAGCGGAATAACCTGCAGCTTTTGAAAGCTGTCGGCCCACAGGCCGATGATGAAACCGAACAGGCAGAAGGTGACGGCGGTCAGCACCAGAAAACCCACCATCCACACCGGGTGCGCAATCTCGTACGGCACAAAGGCCCGCGCCGTCACCAGGATCAGCACCGCCACCAGCAGCGACTTGCTGGCGGCCGCGCCCACATAGCCCAGCAGCACCT
Source organism: Giesbergeria sp. (assembly GCA_017998735.1). Lineage (GTDB taxonomy): Bacteria > Pseudomonadota > Gammaproteobacteria > Burkholderiales > Burkholderiaceae_C > Simplicispira. Next base: position 330 of record JAGOCN010000356.1, on the reverse strand, counting down.
CCACCCAGTTGACCGGCGCGCTCAGCAGTTCGTAAATGGTGCCCGACCATTTGGGCATGTAGATGCCAAAAGACGCGTTGGAAATGCTCTCCGACAGGAGCGAGAGCATCAGCAGGCCCGGAACGATGTACGCGCCGTAGCTGACGCCGCCAATGTCGCCCATGCGCGAGCCGATCGCCGAGCCAAAGACAATGAAATACAGCGCGGTCGAGAGCACCGGCGCAATCAGGCTTTGCATCCAGGTGCGAAACGCCCGGTGCATTTCAAAGCGGTAAATGGCGCGCACGCCATGCAGGTTCAGGCCGGTCATGCGGTTGGGGCTTTCTGTGC
>JAGOCN010000355.1 GCA_017998735.1 Giesbergeria sp. | reverse complement strand
GTCCGGCGCCATGCAGGCGCAGGACGCGGCCCAGCCCAGCACGCCGGTGCTGGGCACGCCGTTCTGGCACCACGCGCAAAACCAGTGACCAGTGACCAGTGACCAGTGACCAGTGACCAGTGACCAGTAAACGGTTGCAGGCTGCCTGTCGAATTGGTTGCATGCCTGCTCCAGCGCCGTCGGCCCTCACCCCCGCCCTCTCCCAAAGGGAGAGGGAGCAACACCGGTCGGCCCCTCTCCCCTTTCCACCTTTGTGTCTGTATCCCGCCCATGACCGCTTTTCCCTCTCCCGCCGACCCCGCCCTGGACATCGACGCCCTGGCGCAGGCCATCGTGCGCCTGCATACAGACACCTTTGCACCCTGCGCGGCGCAGCCAGTGCCCGAAGCCGACCCGGCGCAGGGCGCGGTGTTCCACGCTGCGCTGCGCGCCTGCAGCGCGCTCGGTTTCATTGCCTGCGATGCCCTGTGCCTGGCCGCCGCCTGGCAGGCGCAGGCCACGCGCACCGGGCAGGTGGACCCGGCGCACTGGCCGGACGCGCCGCAGGACTTTGGCCTGCAGCCGGTGCCGCACGGCAACGCTTTTGCTTCCTGCCCGCAGGCGCTGGGCCTGTATGCCGTGCTGCCCGACGCGGTCTGGGTGGGCCGCATGGCACGCGCCGGGGTGCCCACGGTGCAACTGCGCTTCAAGTCCGACGACGCCGCTGCCGTGCGGCGCGAGGTGCAAGCCGCCGTGGCGGAGGTGCAAGGCACGGGTGCGCTGCTGTTCATCAACGACCACTGGCAGGAGGCCATTGCCGCCGAGGCCTATGGCGCCCACCTGGGCCAGGAAGACCTGGACGCCTTGCAGCCGCACGAGGTGGACCTGCTCCGCGACGCGGGCCTGCGCCTGGGCGTCAGCACGCACGGTTACGCCGAAATGGTGCGCGCCGATGCGGTCTCGCCCAGCTACATCGCCCTGGGCGCCGTGTTTCCGACCACGCTCAAGCGCATGGCCACCGCACCGCAGGGCGTGGCCCGGCTGGGCGCCTATGCCCGGCTGATGGCGCACTACCCGCTGGTCGCCATTGGCGGCATTGGCGCCGAGCATTTTGCCGAGGTGGCCACCACCGGCGTGGGTTCGATTGCCGTGGTGCGGGCGCTGGTCAATGCGGCCGACCCGGAAGCCACCGCACGCGCACTGGCGCAGGCCATGGGCTGAAGGGTTTTCTGGCGGGCTGACTGGGCGGCTGGGCGGCTGGACGGCTGGCTGGCGGGACAGCCGGGCACCGGGCTGATACCGTCCATGCAAAAAGCTGCATCTTTTGGCAAAAAGTGCCTCCAGCGCAGGCGCAGCCTGCGCCAGCAGCTCCTTTTTCAATAGCAAAATCTAGCGCCTTCTGCGGAAGAACCGCAGGCTGGCCAGGGCAGCAATGCCTTTGGCGCCCTCCCGCCAGCGCCCTGCGGAAGCGGCAAAGCTCTGCAAACCTGTGAAAGATGGCCCGGTGCGATGTGGTCCGGCCCGGTGCGCTTTCGCATGCAGGCCATTTCATGCCGCACCACGGCACCGGCACCCACACCGCTGACGCCACCGGCAACCGGCGCGCTGCTGCGGGTTTCCATAATGCAGCCATGTTTCAATCCACGCCCCTTTCGGAGCGAATCTGAAACAGGTTACCCCTTCACCCAATAAATTCCAGACCTCTGAAAAGGCAGGTTTCAAACCGAAATCCGATGCTGATGAACCTTGAACCCATTTTCACCCGCGTGGGCATCGTGGGCACCGGCGCCATGGGGCGCGGCATTGCCCAGCTGGCCGCCCAGGCCGGCAGCCAGGTGTGGCTGCTCGATGTGCAACCCGGCGCCGCCGAAGCCGCCCGCAGCGCCATCGCGCAGCAGTGGCAGCGGCTGGCCGACAAGGGCCGCATGGACGCGGCGCAGGTCGCTGCGCAGACGGCCCGCCTGCAGGTGGCGGCCAGCGTGGCCGACCTGGCGCAGTGCGGTCTGGTGGTCGAAGCCATCGTTGAACGGCTGGACGCCAAGCAGGCGCTGCTGGCGTCGCTTGAAGCCGTGCTGGCACCCGGCGCCGTGCTGGCCAGCAACACCTCGTCCCTGTCCATCACGGCGCTGGGCGCCTGTCTGCAGCGGCCCGAGCGGCTGGCGGGCTTTCACTTTTTCAACCCGGTGCCGCTGATGAAGGTGGTGGAAGTGGTGGCCGGCCTGCGCACTGCTCCGGAAGTGTGCCAATCCCTGTCTGCCTGTGCGCGCCAGATGGGCCACACGCCGGTGCAGGCGCAGGACACGCCGGGCTTCATCGTCAACCACGCCGGGCGCGGCTATGGCACCGAGGCACTGCGCATCCTGGGCGAAGGCGTGGCCGATGTGGCCACCATCGACCGCATCCTGCGCGACCAGGCGGGCTTCAAGCTCGGCCCCTTCGAGCTGCTGGACCTGACCGGGCTGGACGTGTCGCACCCGGTGATGGAATCCCTTTACCACCAGTTTTACGAAGAGCCGCGCTTTCGCCCCAGCCCCATCACCGCGCAGCGCCTGGCCGGCGGCCTGCTGGGCAAGAAGACCGGCGCCGGCTTCTACCGCTACGAAGGCGGCGCGGCGCAGCTGCCGCCCGAGCCGCCCGCGCCGCAGGTGGCGCACCTGCCGCCGGTGTGGGTGTCGCCGCGCGCGGCGCGCCGCGCCGAGCTGTACCAGCTGCTGAAAGACCTGGGCGCGGACATTGAAACCGGCACTTCGCCGTCGCCCCACGCGCTCTCGCTGGTGGCGCCGCTGGGCTTTGACGTGACCACCGTGGCCGTGGTCGAGCGCCTGGACCCGGCGCGCACCGTGGGCATCGACCTGCTGATCGAGGACGCCGCCACGCGCCGGCGCGTGCTGGCCACCAACCCGGCCACGCGCACCGACATGCGGGACGCCGCGCACGCGCTGTTTGCACGCGATGGCAAGGCCGTGAGCGTGATCCGCGACAGCGGCGGCTTTGTCACGCAGCGCGTGGTGGCGCACACCGTCAACGTTGCCAGCGACATCTGCCAGCAGGGCATCTGCAGCCCGCAAGACCTGGAGACCGCGGTCACGCTGGGCCTGGGCTACCCGCTCGGGCCGCTGGCCATGGGCAACCGCTGGGGCCCCACCAACATCCTCGAAGTGCTGTTCAACCTGCAAACCGTGTACGGCGACCCGCGCTACCGCCCCAGCCCCTGGCTGCGCCGGCGCGGCGCGCTCGGCCTGAGCC
>JAGOCN010000354.1 GCA_017998735.1 Giesbergeria sp. | reverse complement strand
GGTTGGGCAGTCTCACAGACGCCATCCGTCCGTGATTCTATCGGCGCAGCCGGCCAGGAATGGCACCTCTACAATCGGCGCCCATGAGTCTCTCCACCTTGAAAGCCCTGTCTCCGCTGGACGGCCGTTACGCCGCCAGGCTCTCCGCCCTGCGCCCCATCATGAGCGAATACGGCTACATGCAGCGCCGTGTGCAGGTCGAAGTGGCCTGGTTCATGGCCTTGTCGGACGCCGGTTTTGCCGAGTTCAAGCCCCTGACCACCGGCGCGCGCGCCTACCTGCTGGGGCTGGCCAAGAATTTCTCCGAAACCGACTGCGCCGCCATCAAGGAATTCGAGAAAACCACCAACCACGATGTGAAGGCGGTCGAGTACTGGATCAAGTCCAGGTTCGAAGCCCGCCCCGAGCTGGAAAAAGCGGCCGAATTCGTGCACTTTGCCTGCACCAGCGAAGACATCAACAACACCAGCCATGCGCTGCAGCTGCGCGCCGGGCGCGACCAGGTGGTGCTGCCGGCCCTGGACAGCATTGTGGTGAAGCTGCGCGACATGGCGCACCTGTACGCCAGCGTGCCCATGCTCAGCCGCACCCACGGCCAGACCGCCAGCCCCACCACCGTCGGCAAGGAGCTGGCCAACGTGGTGGTGCGCCTGCACACCGCCGCCGAACGCATTGCCGCCGTGAAGGTCCTGGCCAAAATGAACGGCGCCGTGGGCAACTACAACGCGCACCTGTCGGCCTGGCCCGACTTCGACTGGGAAGCGTTCAGCAAAAACGTGGTGGAAACGCCCGAGCCCATGGGCCTGGGTTTGACGTTCCAGCCCTACAGCATCCAGATCGAGCCGCACGACTACATGGCCGAGCTGTTCGACGCGGTGGCGCGCGCCAACACCATCCTGATCGACCTGTCGCGCGACATCTGGGGCTATGTGTCGCTGGGCTACTTCAAGCAGCGCCTGAAGGCTGGCGAAATTGGTTCTTCCACCATGCCGCACAAGGTCAACCCGATCGACTTTGAAAACGCCGAAGGCAACCTCGGGCTGGCCAACGCCATCCTGCGCCACCTGGCGGAAAAACTCCCCATCAGCCGCTGGCAGCGCGACCTGACCGACAGCACTGTGCTGCGCAACATCGGCGTGGCGCTGGGCTACAGCACGCTGGCCTACAGCTCGCTGCTCACGGGCCTGAACAAGCTCGAACTGAACGAACAGGCGCTGGCCGCCGACCTGGACAGTGCCTGGGAGGTGCTGGCCGAGCCGATCCAGACCGTCATGCGCCGCTATGGCGTGCAGGGTGCCTACGAAAAGCTCAAGGAAGTCACGCGCGGCCAGAGCGTCACCGCGGCCGACCTGCATGGCCTGGTCCGCTCGCTCGACATTCCCGAGGCGGAAAAAACCCGCCTGCTGGCGCTGACGCCGGCCACCTACACCGGCATGGCCGAAGCACTGGCGCGGCGCGCCTGACGGCTTTTTTCGGCCCGCTCGCCCTTTCCCTCAAAAATTCAAGCCTTTTTGGCCTCCAGCGCAGGCAGGGCTTGCGCTGGCAGCTCTCTTTTTAATAGCAAAGCGCATGGCCATCAAATCCACCATCTTCAAGGCAAACCTGCAGATTGCCGACATCGACCACGGCTACTACGCCGACCATGCCCTCACGCTGGCGCGCCACCCGAGCGAAACCGACGAACGCATGATGGTGCGGCTGGCCGCGCTGGCACTGCACGCGCACGCGCTGCAGGACACCTGCAATGGCGATGGCCTGCTCTCCTTTGGCGCCGGCCTGTCGGACCCGAACGACCCGGACGCCTCGCTGACCGACTTCACCGGCAGAAAACGCCTGTGGATCGAGGTCGGCCAGCCCGAAGACAAGCCGCTCAGCAAGGCCTGCAGCCAGGCCGACGCGGTCATCGTCTACGCCTTTCACCACGCCGCCGAAGTGTGGTGGAAGGGCATTGAAAACAAGCTCTCGCGCATGGACCGGCTTCAGGTCTGGCGCATTCCTTCAGAGCAATCGCAGGAACTGGCGCAGCTGGCCGAGCGCAGCATGCAGTTGCAGGCCACCGTGCAGGAAGGTGCGCTCACCCTGGGCAGCGCCCGCGCCAGCGTGCAGGTCGAGCCGCTGCGCTGGAAGTAAAAAGGCTTTCTGGCCATGGCGTGGTGCACCGGCATCCAGCCTGATGCCGTGCAGCGGCAAGGTCCGCAAAAGCCTGTCCTGCTCCCCAGAACTGCATGAATCTCTGGAACCTGCGCCGTTTTCTGGTGCCGCTGGGGCTGGCGCTGCTGCTGGCTGCGGCCTTTCGCACCGCCGGCTGGCCCGGCGTGGCGGCTGTGGGCGGAGGTGTGCTGATGTGGCTGCTGCTGCATTTCACGCGGCTGGTGGCGGTGGTGCGCAGAACGGCCGACCGGCCCATCGGCCATGTGGACAGCGCCGTGCAGTTCCATGCCCGGCTGCACCAGGGCGCGCCGCTGCTGCAGGTGCTGGCGCTGGCGCGCGCGCTGGGCAAACCGCTGACGCCGCCCGAGGCGCAGCCCGAACGCTTTCGCTGGCAGGACGCCGGCGGCGTGCAGGTGGTGTGCACCTTTGTCCACGGCCGCCTTGCGTCCTGGCAGCTGCTGCGCCCGGCTGCGGGCAGCGGACCGGGCGATCCGCCTGCCATATCCCCTGGGGGCATCTGCCCCCAGGAGGGCCTGCCCCCGTAAAATCCCCTGTTTTTGCGACCCCCAGCAACCCAAAGGAAATTCATGAGCCCCGTAGTTCCCTCGATGGCCGACCGTGACGGCAAGATCTGGATGGACGGCCAGATGGTGGATTGGCGCGACGCCAAGATCCATGTGCTGAGCCACACCCTGCACTACGGCTGCGGCGCCTTCGAAGGCGTGCGCGCTTACAAGACAGAAGACGGCACGGCCATCTTCCGCCTGCAGGAGCACACCGACCGGCTGTTCAACAGCGCCAAGATCCTGCGCATGAAGATCCCTTTCACCAAGGACGAAGTGAACGAGGCACAGCGCGCCGTGGTGCGCGAAAACAACCTGGAAAGCGGCTACCTGCGCCCGCTGACCTGGATCGGCTCGCAAAAACTCGGCGTCTCGCCCAAGGGCAACCAGATCCACCTGATGGTGGCCGCCTGGGCCTGGGGCGCGTACCTGGGCGAAGAAGGCATGGCACGCGGCATCCGCGTGAAAACCAGCAGCTACACGCGCCACCACGTCAACATCACCATGACGCAGGCCAAGGC
>JAGOCN010000353.1 GCA_017998735.1 Giesbergeria sp. | reverse complement strand
TGTTTTCCGATTCCCCTTTTTTTATGCACAGGAGCAAGCCATGTCCCTCAAGGACCAGATCACCGAAGACATGAAAACCGCCATGCGCGCCAAGGACAGCGAGCGCCTGCTGACGGTGCGCACGCTGATGGCGGCCATGAAACAAAAAGAAGTGGACGAGCGCGTGGTGCTGGACGATGTGGCCATCGTCGCCATCGTGGACAAGCTGGTCAAGCAGCGCAAGGACTCGGTCACCGCCTTTGAAGCAGGCCATCGCCAGGATCTGGCGGACAAGGAAAAGGCTGAAATGCAGGTGCTGCAAGCCTACCTGCCCCAGCGCATGTCGGCCGAAGAAACGCAGGCCGCCGTGCAGGCCATCGTGGCCGAACTCGGCGCCAAGGGGCCGGGCGACATGGGCAAGGTGATGGGCGTGGTCAAGACCCGCCTTGCTGGCAAGGCCGACATGGGCCAGGTATCGGGTGCGGTGAAGGCAGCGCTGGCGGGCTGACCTGCAGGCCAGGCACCCACAAAAAAGGCCTCCGCACCGTGCCGTGCAGAGGCCTTTTTGCATTCACCGTCCGGCCGCGCTACTCAAACAAAGGGCGGCGGCCCTGCCGTTCAGCTGCCCGCCACCTTCATGCGGTTGACCAGCACCGAACCCACGGTCTTGGAGCCATAGGTGTAAGCGTCCGCGCCAATCGCCTGGATGCCGGCCAGCATGGTTTTGAGGTTGCCGGCAATGGTGATTTCATCGACCGCGTAGGCAATTTCGCCGTTTTCCACCCAGAAGCCGCTGGCGCCGCGCGAATAGTCGCCGGTCACGTAGTTCACACCCTGGCCCATCAGCTCGATGACAAACAGGCCGGTGCCGAGCTTTTTCAGCATCGCGTCCAGGTCGTCGCCCGCCTTGGTGCGGCGCGAAGTCATCACCAGGTTGTGCGAGCCGCCGGCATTGCCGGTGGTCTTCATGCCCAGCTTGCGCGCCGAATAGCTGCCGAGAAAATAGCCCTCGATGCGCCCGGCGTCCACCACCTTGCGCGCCTGCACGCGCACGCCTTCATCGTCAAACGGCGAACTGCCCTTGCCGCGCAGCACGAACGGGTCTTCCAGCACGTCGATGTGCTTCGGCAACACCACCTTGCCCAGCGAGTCGAGCAAAAAGGTGCTTTTGCGGTACAGCGCGCCGCCACTGATGGCCTGCACCAGACCGCCCAGCAAACCTGCGGCCAGGGGCGACTCGAACAGCACCGGGCATTCGGTGGTGGCAATCTTGCGGCTGCCCAGGCGGCTGAGCGCCCGTTCGGCGGCGTAGCGGCCCACGGCCTCGGGAGCGGCCAGCTCGGCGGCGTCGCGCATCGAGCTGTACCAGGCATCGCGCTGCATCTCGCCGCGCTTGCCCGGCAGGCTGGCAATCGGCGCCACCGACAGGCTGTGGCGCGACGACGCGTAGCCGCCGCGAAAACCGCGGGTGTGGGCGCTGAAAAAATGGCTTTGCTGCGCCGACACGCCGGCGCCTTCGCTGTTGGTGATGCGCTTGTCCACGCCCAAGGCAGCGGCTTCGCATTCCAGTGCAATGCGCGCTGCTTCTTCACTGTTCAAAGCCCAGGGGTGGAACAGGTCCAGGTCGCGGTGGCTGTCCTGCGGGGCAATGTCGCCCTCGTCGGGCAGACCGGCCACCGGGTCTTCGGCGGTGAAGCGGGCAATGTCGTAGGCGGCCTGCACGGTGCGCTCGATGGCGGCAGAGGAAAAGTCGGACGTGCTGGCATTGCCCCGGCGGGCGCCCACGTACACCGTCACGCCCAGCGACTTGTCGCGGTTGCGCTCCACGGTTTCCAGCTCGCCCTTGCGCACGCCGACCGACAGGCCGCACCCCTCGGACGCCTCGGCGCCGGCGTCGGTGGCGCCCAGCTTTTTGGCATGCGCCAGGGCGTGGTCCACCAGTTGCTCGAAAAAGGGGCGTGCGTAGCTGAAGCCGGCGTCGGTCGGGGTGTGCGTTTGGTTCATGGCGGGGGCTATGATACTTGCCGCAGTGGCCCCGCACCCGGCGTGCCGCAGCCGCCGCACCCGCACAGGGGCCACCCCCACCCCGGACCCCCACCATGTCACGCAAACCCAAAAAAGGCTATTTTGTGCGCGGTCAGTTTGTTGCCGAAGGCAGCGAACTGGACGTACAGCTCAAGGCCGAACTCAAAGGCACCTACGATTCCAGCCGCACCGATCTGAAACGCGAAAGCGATGCGCTGCAGGACCTGGGCAAAGACCTGCTGGGCCTGCGCGCCGACCTGTTCAATGCCTTGGCGCTGCCCGACAAGCTGGTCACCGCCCTGGCAGAAGCCAGGCGCATCAGCAACTTTGAAGGCAAGCGGCGCCAGATGCAGTTTGTCGGCAAGCTGATGCGCAAGCTCGACGCCGCACAGGTGCAGGCCGTGCACGACGCGCTGGGTGTGCAAAAAAGCGGCTCTGCCGAAGAAAAGCTGCAGCTGCACCTGGTCGAACAGTGGCGCGACCGCCTGGTGGCCGAAGACAGCGCGCAGGCCGAATGGATTGCGCACCACCCCGGCACCGACGTCCAGCAGCTGCGCGCCCTGGTGCGCCAGATCCGCAAGGACGCGCCCGCCGCCCACGACGCCACCGTGGCCGAATCGCAGGGCGCCGCGCCGCGCAAAAGCCGCGCCTACCGCGAACTGTTCCTGCTGGTGCGTGCGCAGCTGGCCGCAGAGCGCGGTGCCGCCGAAGAAAACGATGCGGCTTTTGAGGAGATGGGCAATGGCGACGATGAATGAACTGACCGAGGGCTCTGGCGTTGCCCCTGCTTCTGCTTCTGCCATTGCCATCCCTGTTTCCGGCCCCGACCCGGTGAAGATCGGCATCGTCTCGGTCAGCGACCGCGCCAGCAGCGGCGCCTATGAAGACAAGGGCCTGCCGGCGCTCAAGGACTGGCTGACCCGTGCGCTGCAAAACCCGATCACCTTCGAGCCGCGCCTGATTCCCGACGAACCGGCCGCCATCAGCGCCGCGCTGGTGGCGCTGGTGGACGCCGGCTGCAGCCTGGTGCTGACCACCGGCGGCACGGGTCCTGCGCTGCGCGACGTGACGCCCGAGGCCACGCTCGCCATTGCGCACAAGGAAATGCCCGGCTTTGGCGAGCAGATGCGCCAGATCAGCCTGCAGTTTGTGCCCACCGCCATCCTGTCGCGCCAGGTGGCCGTGGTGCGCGGCCAGAGCCTGATCATCAACCTGCCCGGCCAGCCCAAGGC
>JAGOCN010000352.1 GCA_017998735.1 Giesbergeria sp. | reverse complement strand
TGTGGCGCCACAGCAGCAGCGCCGACATGACCACCATGGCGGCCAGGATGCTGCGCTCGGCATACCAGGCCACACCGCCGCCCAGCAGGTAAAACAGCGGCGCAAACACCGCCGCCACCAGCGCCGCCAGCGACGAATAGCGAAAGAAAAACGCAATGATCAGCCAGGTGGCCGCCGTCGCCAGCCCCAGCCAGCCGCTGAAGCCCAGCAGCACGCCCAGCGCCGTCGCCACGCCCTTGCCACCCTGAAAGCGGAAGAACACCGGCCACAGGTGGCCGACAAACGCCGCCAGCCCGACCAGCGCCTGCGTGCCCTCTTCCAGGCCGTAGGGCGCGCCGAACCAGCGCACCAGCACCACCGGCAGCCAGCCCTTGGCCGCGTCCAGCAGCAGCGTGGCCACCGCCGCGCCTTTGTTGCCCGAGCGCAGCACATTGGTGGCGCCGGGGTTCTTGCTGCCAAAAGTGCGCGGGTCGCTCAGCCCCATCGCGCGGCTGACGATGACGGCAAACGACAGCGAACCGAGCAGGTACGCCAGCGCGGTGGCCAGAACGGGAAAAAGGTAAGCCAATGCAGGTCTCCAGATAACGGGGTGGGCAGCGGTCAGGCAGGCCCCCAGGAGGCAGAACCCGGCCTGGTTGCCGTGGCCGGCACGGGCACCAATTCTGCCAGCGCGCACTGCACCGGCACGGCGCCCAGCAGCTGCACGCACACCTGCGGGTCCAGCTGCACCAGAAAGCCCCGGCGCCCGCCGTTGATGGCAATGCGCGGCAGCTGCAGGATGGTGGCCTCGATGTACACCGGCATGGCGCGGCGCGTGCCAAAGGGCGAGGTGCCGCCCACCAGATAACCGCTGTGGCGGTTTGCCACCTCGGGCGTGCAGGGTTCGATGGACTTGGCGCCGGTCTGGCGCGCCAGGTTTTTGGTCGACACCTTGCGGTTGCCATGCATCAGCACCAGCAGGGGTTTGCCGTCCTGGTCCTGCATCACCAGCGTCTTGACCACGCAGAACGGGTCCAGCCCCAGCACCTGGGCGCTGTGCTGCGCGCCGCCGTGCTCCAGGTAGTCGTAGGGGTGGCCGGTGAACGCGATCTGGTGCGCCTTGAGCATCTGCGTGGCGGGGGTTTCGCTCACATGGGCGCTTTGGGTGTCTTTTTTTGCCATGGTTTAAAAATGATAGCTGCTGGCGCAGGCGCAGCAAGCGCTGCAGGCCGATTTGACCATTATTTTTGCTGGACCTGTGCCTTGGTCTTCACACCGCCGGGTCGCGCAGTTGCCAGCGGATGGCGTCGATTTCTGCCAGCAGCCCGGACGACAGCGTGGTGCCCCAGGCGTCCAGGTTTTCCTCCAGCTGCGCCAGCGAGGTCACGCCGATGATGGTGCTGGCCACGCGCCACTGGGTGTAGCAAAACGCCAGCGCCATGCGCGTCGGGCTCAAACCATGGTCGCGTGCCAGCTGGTTGTAGCGGCGGGCGGCGGCCAGTGCGTCGGGCCGGCCCCAGCGCTGCTGACGCACCGAGGCATAGCTGGAAATGCGTGCGCCCTGCGGCGCATCTGGGCCTTCAATACCGCTGTCGTCGTACTTGCCGGTCAGCAGGCCAAAGCCCAGCGGCGAATAGGCCAGCAGCGACACCTTCAGCCGGTGGCAGGTTTCGTCCAGCGCGTTTTCATAGCTGCGGTTGACCAGGCAGTACGGGTTCTGCACCGTGGCCACGCGCGGCAGGCCATGCTGCTCGGCCAGGCGCACAAATTCGTGCACACCGTAGGGCGTTTCGTTCGACAGGCCAATGGCGCGCACCTTGCCGGCCTGGACCAGCCCGGCCAGGGCGTCCAGCTGCGCATGGATGGAGGTGGCCGACGTTTCCTTGGCCGGCTCGTAGTACATCGCGCCAAAGGCCGGCACATGGCGCTCGGGCCAGTGGATCTGGTACAGGTCGATCACGTCGGTCTGCAACCGCTGCAGGCTGGCGTTGCACGAGGCAACGATGTCGGCCGCCGCCATGCCGGCGCCTTCGCGAATCCACGGCATGCCACGCGACGGCCCGGCCACCTTGCTGGCCAGCACCAGGCGCTGGCGCAGGCCGGGGCGCGCCGCAAACCAGCGGCCCAGAATGGTTTCGGTGGCGCCAAAGGTGGCAGCGCGTGCCGGCACGGCATACATCTCTGCCGTGTCGATGAAGTTGATGCCGCGCTCCACCGCGCGGTCCAGGATGGCGTGCGCCAGCGCCTCGCCCACCTGCTCGCCAAAGGTCATGGTGCCCAGGCAGATGGAGGTGGCGTGCAGGCCGCTGTGGCCCAGCTCTGTGGTGTGCATGGAAACAGGCTCCTTGTGTGCAGGCTGCGGTGCGGCCCTGCCAAATGTCGGGCGCGCCAGTTTACGGGGCGCAAAAAAACGCCATTGTCCGCACGGCTGGCGCCTGCACCCTGTCCCGGCCTTGATTGCCCTTCGGTACCTGCCTGGAACAATGGCATCCTGCCTGTCTTCCAACCCGATTCCGTGCCCATGCCCATGCCCATGTCCATGTACCAAGCCGCCCGCCCTGCCCGCTCCGAATTTGTGCAGCTGCGCTCGCTGCGCCACCACCTGCGCCGCTGGGATGCAGGGCAACCGGCGGCACAGGCCGCGCCCGTGGTGCTGCTGCACGGCTGGATGGACGTGGGCGCGTCCTGGCAGTTTGTGGTCGATGCGCTGTCGCAAGGCTTTGCCGAGGACCGCACCCTGGTGGCACCCGACTGGCGCGGCTTTGGATTGACACGGCCCGATCCGGTGCCTGATTCCTATGTCTTCAACGACTACCTGGGCGACCTGGACCAGCTGCTGACGCACTGCTTTGGCGACAGTCCGGTGGACCTGGTCGGCCACAGCATGGGCGGCAACATCGCCATGCTGTACGCCGGCGTGCGCCCGCAGCGGGTGCGCCGGCTGGTGAACCTGGAAGGCTTTGGCATGCCGGCCACGCAGCCGGCCCAGGCCGGGGCGCGCCTGGGCCAGTGGCTGGACGCCATTGCGGCGCTGCCCACCGGCGCTTTTGCGCTGACCTCGTACGACAGTGCAGACAGCGTGGCGCAGCGGCTGGTCAAGACCAACTCGCGCCTGGCACCCGACAAGGCGGCCTGGCTGGCACGCCACTGGGCCGCGCCGGATGCCGAGGGCCGCTGGCACATCCTGGGCGACGCAGCGCACAAGGTGCCCAGCGCCAGCCTGTACCGCGTGGACGAGACGCTCGCCATCCACAGCGCCATCAGCGCCC
>JAGOCN010000351.1 GCA_017998735.1 Giesbergeria sp. | reverse complement strand
TGCCACAGCTGCGCGTCGTGCAGCAGCACCACCGCGTTGCGGTTCAGGAAACCTTCCAGCCAGGCGGCGGCCTTGAGCGGGTCGGCGCCGCTGGACAGCTGCAGCGACAGCGCCTGCGCGGCGTCCCCGGCCTGCCACAGGCCATCGTCGAGCAGCAGCCGCGTGGCCAAGCCCTGCAGCAGCGGGTGCGCGGTGTCGCGCCTGGCCACCAGTCCCAGGGCGCGCTGCCAGGCCTGCGTCTGCTCGGGCGCATCGCGCAGCGCCACCGCGCCGTGGGCGGCCAGCAGCGTGCTGCGCAGCTGCTCGGCGCTGGCGTCGTCGATGCCGCTGCAGGCCAGCGGCAGGCCGATGGCGGCGCGCACTGTCAGGCTGTCGAGCATGTGCGCGACCATGCCGGTGTCGGTCTGGCGCACATTGCCGTAGCGAAACACGCTGGCCAGCGGTGGCAGCGCCTGCAGCAGCTGCAGCGTGTCGCCGCTGACGGCGGCGCGGTTTTCCAGAATGCGCGTGAGGGCCTGCACGGCCGGGCCCAGGTCGGCCAGCAGCACTTCCTGCACCAGCTGCGACAGGGCGCCAAGGGTGGCGGCCTTGTGGGCGCGCTCCAGGCTGGCGGTGCTGGCGGCCACCTCCAGGGTCTGGCCCCACTGGCTGGCCTCGATCAGCCGCACCACGAATTCCGGCTGCCATTGCAGGTCCCAGATTTCATGGAAGGTGCCGCGTGCCGAACTGCCGGTGCGGGCCACCCGGCCCCAGGGCAGGTCGATCAGCCGCAGGCGGTGCAGCAGGTGGCTGCGCGCCAGGTCGTTCGGCTGGCGCAGGTCCAGGTCCAGCGTGCGCTGCGTGGCCTCGGGTTTGAGGCGCAGGGATTTTTGCTGCTGCTCCACGTCCCTTTGCAGCGGCACGGTGGGCACGTCGGGCGGCACCTGGCCCATGCGCTGGCCGACCAGCAGGGCGTCGGCAATGAAGTCCAGCGCCGCGTCGTCGCCCAGGGTCAGCACGGTGCGGGTGGCTTCGTGCAGCTCTTCCAGGCCGGCCTGCGGGCGCTGGCGCAGGGCGGCCAGAGTGTCGGCCAGGCGCGTGGCCTCGATCAGGTGGGCGCTGGAGCAGTCCAGGTCGCGCTCGCGCATCAGCCGCGCCACCCGTGCCAGCCAGCCCACGGTGCGCGGCGGCGCAGTGCCAGGCGCAGCGTCAAAGGCCATGCCGCTCAGCCACAAATGCTCGTACCAGCCCGGCGCGGCAATGCCGGCGCCGTAGCCGCTGGCGCGGGTCAGGTGGCGGTAGGTCCAGGGCACCCAGGTGGTGTGCACCTTGATTTTGGGCAAGCCCTTGAGCAAGGCAGCGTCGGCGCTGGCCTTGATCACCTTGATCGCCTTCGGGGCTTTGGGGGCCTTGCCGCCCTTGCTGGCTGCGGTGGCTGCGGTGGCTGCCTGCAGACCGCCCAGGTGCCAGGCGCCGCAGACCACGGCAATGCGCGCATGGCCTTGCTTGACGGCGTCGCGGATGCGCTGGCGCATGAAGGCCTCGCGCAGCAGCTCGCGCCGGGCGCGGTGCGGGCAGCGCTCTTCGGCTTCTGCGCCCAGGTCGGCGCGCAGGGTGGTCATGGCCTCGGCAATGGCGGCAAACAGCTCGGCGCCGTCGCCGCGCTCTTCCACGGTGTGGTTCCACCAGCTTTCGCCATCGGCATGGCCCGAGGCCTGCGCCAGCCAGTGCAGCGGGTCACCGGGGTCCAGCGCTTGGGCGGGGTGTGCAGGCTCGACAGGGTTGGCAGGGACTGCGCTTTCATTGCTTTCTGCATCGGTCACAGGGGATGCGTTTTTCCCCTCCTCGACGTTTTCAGCGTTTTCGGTTTTCCCGGCTTTTTCAGTATTGCCGGCCTTCCCGGTGTCGCCTGCCCCTGCAGTGGCTTCGGCGGTTTCAGCGGCTTCGGCGGCTTCTGCCTCTGCGGCCTGTGCGTCGGCTTCCGCTTCCGCTTCCGCTTCTGCGGCCTTGTCTGCTTCTTCGCGCTCCTTGGCCATTGCCAGCTGGTGCGTCAGCGGCAGGTCGATGAAGGACACCGGCACCTGCCGCAGCAGCGCCCAGCGCAGCGCCTGCCATTCGGGAGAAAACACCGCAAACGGGTGGTACACGGCGCGGCCAGGTTCGTCCGGGCAGTAGCTCAGCAGGGCCACCGGGGGTTGCATGTGCTCGGACAGCAGCGCGGCCAGCACGCCCTCGGCCTCGGGCGGGCCTTCGACCAGCACGCAGTCGGGCTGCAGCGCGTCAAAGGCGCGCACCAGGCTGCGCGCACAGCCCGGCCCATGGTGGCGGATGCCGAAATAGTGGACTTTCGTGGCTTCGGTGCCTGCGGGGACTTCGGCGGCTTCGGCGGCTTCAGGGACTGCGGTCATGGGAGCGGCCTCGCTTATTCCAGCTCCTTGCACGCCCGGTACAGGCTTTTCCAGTCTTCGCGCTCCTTGACCACGATGTCGAGGTACTCCTTCCACACCACGGCGTCCTGCACCGGGTCCTTGACCACCGCGCCAATCAGGCCGGCGGCCACGTCGTGCGGGTGCAGCACGCCATCGCCAAAGTGCCCGGCCAGCGCCATGCCGTTGTTGATGACCGAAATTGCCTCTGCCGTGGACAGCGACGAACTTGGCGATTTGAGCTGCGTCTTGCCGTCCTGCGTGCGGCCGCTGCGCAGTTCGCGAAAGATCTGCACGATGCGGCGCACTTCCTTCAGCGCCGGCGGCTCGGCCGGCAACTGCAGCGCCTGGCCCATTTCGGCCACGCGCTTGACGACGATGGACACCTCTTCGTCCTCCGACGCCGGCACCGGCAGCACCACGGTGTTGAAACGCCGCTTGAGCGCGGCCGACAGCTCGTTCACGCCCTTGTCGCGGTTGTTGGCGGTGGCAATCACGCTGAAACCGCGCGTGGCCTGCACTTCCGAGCCCAGTTCCGGGATGGGCAGCATTTTTTCCGACAGCACGGTGATCAGCGAGTCCTGCACATCGGCCGGAATGCGGGTGAGTTCCTCCACGCGGGCAATCTTGCCGTTGCGCATGGCGTGCATCAGCGGGCTGGGCACCAGGGCCTTTTCCGACGGGCCGTGGGCCAGCAGCTGGGCGTAGTTCCAGCCATAGCGCAATTGCTCTTCGCTGGTGCCCGCCGTGCCCTGGATCAGCAGGGTCGAGTTGCCGCTGACGGCGGCCGCCAGGTGCTCGGACACCCACGACTTGGCGGTGCCGGGCACGCCGTACAGCAAG
>JAGOCN010000350.1 GCA_017998735.1 Giesbergeria sp. | reverse complement strand
CGCAGTGCCCTGGTGGCAGTCGCAGCGCGGCAGCGCCTATGCGCAGGCGCTGGAGCAACTGCGCCAGCGCGGCCTGGCCTACCCCTGCGCCTGTTCGCGCAAGGACATTGCCGCCGCGCACGCCGCGCAGGGCCATGCCCACCAGCGCCACACAGAGCAGCCCTACCCCGGCACCTGCCGCGCAGGATTGCCTGCAGGGCGCGGCGCCCGTGCCTGGCGTTTCAACAGCACCGATTTTTGGTCAAAATGCCCTCTGGCCCTTGTGCAGCAAGCGCCAGCAGCTCCTTTTTTCATAGCAAACGAGCTGTTGCACTGGCACGACCGCCGCCTGGGCGCGCAGCAGCAGGATGTGCTGGGCAGCGTGGGCGACTTCGTGCTGCGCCGCGCTGATGGCCTGTGGGCCTACCAGCTTGCCGTGGTGGTGGACGATGCCGCGCAGGGCATCACGCATGTGGTGCGCGGTGCAGACCTGGCCGACAACACCCCGCGCCAGCTGCTGCTGCAGAACGCGCTGGGCGCGCCCCTGCCGCGCTACCTGCACACCCCGCTGGTGTGCGGCCCGGACGGAGAAAAGCTTTCCAAGCAGCATGGCGCGGCGCCCCTGCAGCTGGACACGCCGCTGCAGGCGCTGAACGCCGCCGCCGCCGTGCTGGGCCTGCCCGCTGCGCCGGATGCACCGGATGCACCGGGCAGCACGCTGGCAGAGGCCCTGGCGGGCTGGGTGCGCGCCTGGAGGGCTCTTTACAATCCTGCGGGTGACTGAAACACCCCACCCCTCCGCCGCTTTTTCTTCTTCGCTGCCAGCCGCCGTGCCTGCCGATTCCCTACCTTCTCCAGATTTGCCAGACGCCCTGCCGCCGGCAGCCTCCGGGTCTGGCGCTGCTGCAGTGCCAGCGACCGGCGCTTCCAGTGCCCCGGACCACGCTGGCGCACCCGCCGGCGTTGCCTACCCCAAGGCCATCAAGAGCTTTGTGCGCCGCGCCGGCCGCACCACTGCGGGCCAGACCAAGGCGTTTGAAGCGCTGGGGCCGCGCTTCATCCTGCCCTACCGCGCCGCCCTGCTGGACGCCGAAGCCGCCTTTGGCCGCAGCGCGCCGCTGGTGCTGGAGATCGGCTTTGGCATGGGCGAAGCCACCGCGCACATTGCCCGCGTGCGGCCGGACGACAACTTTCTGTGCTGCGAAGTGCACGAACCCGGCGTGGGCGCACTGCTCAAGCGCCTGGGCGAGCAGGACCTGCACAACGTGCGCATCGTGGCGCACGACGCGGTCGAGGTGCTGGACCACATGCTGGCGCCGGCCAGCCTGGACGGCATCCACATCTTTTTTCCCGACCCCTGGCACAAGAAAAAGCACAACAAACGCCGCCTGGTGCAGCCACCCCTGGTGGCCAAGCTGGCCGCGCGGCTCAAGCCCGGCGGCTACCTGCACTGCGCCACCGACTGGCAGCCCTATGCCGAGCAGATTCTGGAAGTGCTGAGCGCCGAGCCGCTGCTGCACAACACCGCCGAGGCCTATGCCCCGCAGCCGCAGTACCGGCCCTTGACCAAGTTTGAAAACCGGGGCCTCAAGCTGGGGCACGGCGTGTGGGACGTGGTGTTCCAGCGCCGCGCCTGAAAGCACTTCACCTTCATGCAAGGGCCTCCCACCGGGGAACGCGCCATTGCAGCGCGCCCCGGCGTTCATCAGCTCACAGCTTTTGCGCCACCCAGCCGACCACCGAGGCCAGCGCCGCCGGCAGGCCTGCCGGGTTGGTGCCGCCGGCCATCGCCATGTCCGGCTTGCCGCCGCCCTTGCCGCCCACCTGCTGTGCGACAAAGTTGACCAGCTCGCCCGCCTTGATGCGGCCCACCGTGTCGGGCGTGACGCCAGCGGCCACCTGCACCTTGTCGCCGTCGGTGGTGGCCAGCACGATGGCGGCGGTTTTGAGCTTGTCCTTGAGCTTGTCCATGGTCTCGCGCAGGGTCTTGGCGTCGGCCCCGTCCAGGCGCACGGCCAGCACCCGGATGCCCTGCACATCGACCGCCTGGTCCAGCAGGCTGTCGCCCTGCGACGACGCCAGCTTGCCCTTGAGCGCGGCCACGTCTTTTTCCAGCGTTTTCACCTGCTCCATCACCTGACCGACGCGGCTGCCGAGTTCGGCCGTGGGCGCTTTCAGCACGCCGGCCACCTGCGCCACCGTGCCTTCCATGGACTGCAGGTAGGCCAGCGCGTTCAGCCCGGTGACAGCCTCGATGCGGCGCACGCCAGCGGCCACGCCGCCCTCGGCCACCACCTTGAACAGGCCGATGTCGCCGGTGCGCTGCACATGCACGCCGCCGCACAGTTCGCGGCTCGTGCCGATGTCCAGCACGCGCACGGTTTCGCCGTACTTTTCGCCAAACAGCATCATGGCGCCGGTTTTCTGGGCCGACTCGATGTCCATCACGCGGGCTTCGGTTGCGTGGTTGGTCAGCACCTCTTCGTTCACACGGCGCTCGATCTCGCGCACCTCGGCCGCCGTCACGGCGCCGGTGTGCGTGAAGTCAAAGCGGGTGCGCTCGGCATTCACCAGGCTGCCCTTTTGCTGCACATGCCCGCCCAGCACCTCGCGCAGCGCCTTGTGCATCAGGTGCGTGGCCGAGTGGTTGCGCACCGTGGCGGCGCGCAGCGCAGTGTCCACCTTGGCCACCAGCGCATCGCCCACCGCCAGCCGGCCCTGGGCCAACGTGCCGTGGTGGCCAAACACGTCACCGCGAATCTTTTGTGTGTCTTCCACGCCAAACAAAACGCCTTCGGCCGCCAGCGCACCCTGGTCGCCCACCTGGCCGCCCGATTCGGCATAGAACGGCGTGGTGTCCAGCACCACCACGCCCGACTGGCCTTCTTCCAGCGCCTGCACCGCGCTGCCCTCGTGGTACAGCGCCACCACGCGGGCGGGTTCTTCCAGCCGTTCGTAGCCGGTGAAGGTGTTCACCGCGCCGCTGTATTCCAGCGCCTTGTCCATCTTGAACTTGCCAGCGGCGCGGGCCTGGGTTTTCTGCTTTTCCATGGCCTGGGCAAAGCCTGCTTCGTCCACTTCCACATCGCGTTCACGGCAGACATCCTTGGTCAGGTCCAGCGGAAAGCCAAAGGTGTCGTGCAGCTTGAAGGCCACATCGCCGGGCAGCATGGCCACGCCGCCGGCCAGCGCCGTGTCCAGAATCTCCATGCCATTGGCCAGTGTTTCAAAGAAGCGCTCCTCTTCGGTTTTCAGCACCGCCGTGATGCGT